>NZ_JBXASU010000162.1:0-8066 GCF_058809705.1 Cupriavidus sp. MPR-AND1C
GCCTTGAGGCGATACTCAGACATGGGTCCCTCTTTTCCGCTCTTTTCGCCGAAGCCCGAGGCGCCCCATACGGCCTCTGAACACCTTCACGGCTCGCTTCGCATCGCGAGTGGGTGATTCCCGCCCCTTCGGGCGGGAATCACGGCCCCACCGAATCGATGGTCCGGCGATGTCGTTTCCGTTCCCCCTGGTTGGCTCCCCTCTCCCACTTGTGGGAGAAGGGCCGGGGGAGAGGGCGGGCGTACCTTGTTGCGCCGGCCTTCGATCTCCTATTTGTTCACCATCCGCGCCGGCACCGACAGCGTCAACGCCGCGCCCGCCACCAGACACGCCGCCAGCAGGTACATCCCGGAGTCCGTGCTCTGCGTCATGTCTTTCAACCAGCCCACCGCATACGGGCTGATGAACCCAGCCAGGTTGCCCAGCGAGTTGATCAGCGCAATCCCCGCGGCCGCGCCTGTGCCAGCCAGGAAAGCCGTCGGCAGGCTCCAGAAGAGCGGCAGGGTGGTCAGGATGCCGATGGTGGCCAACGTCAGGCCGAGCAGTGCCAGCACGGTGTTGTTGTGCCATTGCACCGACAGCACCAGGCCGACTGCGCCCAGCAGCGCGGGAACGGCGATATGCCAGCGGCGTTCGCGGGTGCGGTCGGCGCTGTAGGCAACCAGCACCATGCCGACCACCGCGCAGCCGTAGGGGATGGCGGTGAGAAGGCCGATGTCCAGCGGGCTTTTCACGCCGGTCTGCTTGATGATGGTGGGCAGCCAGAAGCTCACGCCGTACAGGCCCATCACGAAGCTGAAGTAGATCGCGCTCATCAGCCACACGCGCGGGCTGGACAGCACCTTGCCGATCGGCGCGTCTTCCTTGTGCATGTCCTCGGCGGCGATATTGCGCTGGAGCAGGGCCTTTTCTTCGTTGCTCAGCCACTTGGCGTGGACGATGCGGTCGTCCAGGTAGGCCAGCACCACCAGCCCTACCAGCACCGACGGGATGCCTTCGAGCAGGAACATCCATTGCCAGCCGGACCAGCCGTTGCGGCCGTCGAATGATTGCATCATCCAGCCCGACAGCGGCCCACCGATGACGCCGGAGAGCGCGATCGCGGTCATGAAGAAGGTGGTGGTGCGCCCGCGCCGGTGCGACGGGTACCAGTAGGTCAGGTACAGGATGATGCCGGGGAAGAAGCCGGCCTCGGCGATCCCCAGCAGGAAGCGCAGCACGTAGAACATGGTCGGCGTGGTGACGAACATCATCGCCGCCGAGATCACGCCCCAGGTGATCATGATCCGCGCGATCCAGATGCGCGCGCCGACCTTGTGCAGGATCACGTTGCTGGGCACCTCGAAGAGGAAGTAGCCGATGAAGAAGATGCCCGCGCCGAGGCCGTAGATGGTCTCGCTGAACTTCAGGTCGCCGAGCATCTGCAGCTTGGCGAAGCCGACGTTGACGCGGTCCAGGTACGCCACCACGTAGCAAAGCAAAAGGAACGGCACCAGTCGCAAGGTCACCTTGCGGTAGGTGGCGTCCTCGAACGCGGGGTCGGCGGCGCCGGAGTGTACTGCGGTTGTTGTCATGCTGTCTCCTCTTGGATCTGTCGATCTACATGGATCTATTTTTCTGGTTGCACGATACCGCCGGGGTGGCGCCGCTTGCGGCGCCGGAAAAAAACTGCCAGGTCTGGGCGAATGCCTTAGTGGGAGAACGGGCCGCGGCCGCGCAGCGCGTTGGCGACCATCATCAGCGCGAGCAGGAAGGGCAGCGCCACGTAGAGGCACCAGTGCACGCGGTCCCCCACGGTGTCGCCCCATTTGCGCTTGAAGACCTGCAGGCGCGGCATGGCCGAGGGGTTGGTGGCGCGTTTGTTTCTGACGTGCCACGCCATCCAGAAGAAGAAAATGGCGAAGGCGACGGACAGGAAGTTGATATTACCCATGTTGAATTGCGATGGTTTTCAGTGTGGTGAATCCGTACAGGGCTTCGAAGCCCTTCTCGCGGCCGTAGCCGGACTGCCCGCTGCCGCCAAAAGGTAGCTCTACCCCGCCGCCGGCACCGTAGTTGTTGATAAAGACCTGGCCCGCGCGCAGCTTGTGCGCCAGGCGCAGCTGGCGCGCGCCATCGCGGGTCCAGATGCCGGCGACCAGGCCATAAGGCGTGCCGTTGGCCAGCGCAATGGCTTCTGCCTCGGTGTCGAACGGTGTGGCGGCCAGCAGTGGGCCAAACACTTCCTCCTGCGCCAGCCGGTGCGTGGGCGGCACGTCGCGGAACAGCATCGGCACCTGGTAATAGCCGGACTCCGGCGCTTGCGCCACGATCTGGCCTTGCGCCATGGCGGTAATGCCGGCGTGCTGCGCATCGGAGACGAAATCCCAGACGCGCTGCTGCTGCTTGCGGTTGATCAGCGGGCCGCATTCCAGGTCCAGCTCCGACGGCCCTACGCGCAAGGACTCGAACACCGTGGCCAGGCGGTCGAGCACGGCGTTGTAAAGCGGGCGTTCCACCAGCACGCGGCTGCCGGCCGAGCAGGTCTGGCCCGCGTTCTGCACGATGCCGTTGACGATGACCGGCACCAGCGCGTCGATGTCGGCATCGGCAAAGACGATCTGGGGCGACTTGCCGCCGAGCTCCAGCGTGACCGGCACGTGGTTCTCGGCTGCCATCTGCGCGATCAGCTTGCCGGTCTGCGGCGAGCCGGTGAAGGAGATGTGGTTGATGCCGGTGTGGCGCGCCAGCGCGGCGCCGGCTTCATGGCCGTAGCCGGTAACGATGTTCAGCGCGCCCTCGGGCAGGCCGGCCTCGGCCGCCAGCTCCGCCACGCGCAGCAGCGACAGGCAGGCGTCTTCGGCGGGCTTGACCACGCAGGCATTGCCCGTGGCCAGCGCCGCGCCCACGCTGCGCCCGAAGATCTGCAGCGGGTAGTTCCACGGGATGATGTGGCCGGTCACGCCATGCGGCTCGCGCACGGTCAGCACGGTAAAGCCGGGCTGGTAGGGGATGGTCTGGCCGTGCAGCTTGTCGGCCGCGCCGGCGTAGAACTCGAAGTAGCGCGCCACGGCGCGCGCGTCGGCGGCGGCCTGGCGCAGGGGCTTGCCGGTATCGCGCGCTTCCAGCGCGGCGAGCTCGGCCTCGTGCTCGATCAGGGTCAGCGCCACGCGGTTGAGCAGGCGGGAGCGCTCGGCGGGCGCCATCGCGCCCCAGGCGCCGTCGGCGGCCTGGCGCGCGGCGTGCACGGCCACGTTGATGTCGACCGCGTTGCCGCGGGCGATTTCGGCGAAAGGCTCGCCGCTGGATGGGTCGAATACCTTGATGCGCAAGCCGGAGTCCGGCGCGATCAGGCGGTTGGCAACGAAGTGCTGGGCGTGCATTGGATAGCTCCGGCTGGATGCGACTGCCAGGCTGTGGCTGGCAGTGCGCCTGTCGATGCGGCTTTCGGACAATGCGCCATTATCACTCACGGCGCGAGACGCGCAAGGCACGCGCCGCGTCAGGCCTGGGTCAGCTTCGAAACGCTATAATGCCCGCCATCCTCAAACACAGGCATCTGGAGAGCAAGCATGAGCTTCAACCTCGTTTCCCCCGGCAAGGACATCCCGAACGATTTCAACGTCATCATCGAAATCTCCGCCCAGAGCGATCCGGTGAAGTACGAAGCCGACAAGGAAACCGGCCTGCTCTTCGTCGACCGTTTCATCGGCACCGGCATGCGCTACCCGGCCAACTACGGCTTCATTCCCCAGACCCTGTCGGGCGACGGCGACCCCGTCGACGTGCTGGTGCTCTCGCCGTTCCCGATCCTGGCCGGCGCAGTGGTGCGCTGCCGCGCGCTGGGCATGCTCAAGATGACCGACGAGTCGGGCGTGGATGCCAAGCTGGTCGCCGTGCCGCTGGACAAGCTGTCGCCCGCCACCGCCTTCATGAAGGGCCTGTCGGACGTGCCGCAGAACCTGCTGGACCAGATCAAGCACTTCTTTGAGAACTACAAGGCACTCGAGGCAGGCAAGTGGGTCAAGGTGGAAGGCTGGGCCGGCATTGAAGAAGCCCATAAGGAAATCACCGACGGCGTGGCGAACTACACCAAGTAAGCCCCGGCAGCCATGGCCAGTCATGCCCGATTCCGGCGCGTGGCTGAACCGATGCTGAAAAAACCCCGCTGCGGCGGGGTTTTTTGTTGCGCCAGGCTTGATGGAAACCAAAGACGCCATAAAGCCGGTGGGTTAAGCTTCAATCACAGAACAACTCGGCAGGCAAACTGCCTATTCCCCATGTCCACTACCTTTTCGACGCCGTCCACCCTGGCACGGTATTCCGGCCCGGCGGTGTTCTTCCACTGGGCAGTATTCCTGCTGATCGCCACCGCGTACGCCGCGATCGAGCTCAAGGGCTTTCTGCCCAAGGGCAGCGCTTCGCGGGCGTTGTCGATGTCGGTGCACACGTGGGCTGGCGCGCTGGTGCTCGTCCTGGCGGTGCCGCGCCTCCTGTGGCGCCTGGTGCGCGGCGCGCCGGCGCCCGAGCCCGGTCCGCGCTGGATGCAGCTGCTCGGCAGCGCCATGCACTTCGTACTCTATCTGTTCATATTCGCGCAGCCCGTGCTGGGCCTGCTGGCGCTCAACGCCGACGGCCACCTGCTGACGGTGCCAGGCCTTGGCATCGAGCTGCCCTCGCTGGTGGCGCAAAGCAAAGACCTGAAAGAGATCCTCGAGGACGTCCACGGCACACTGGGCACCGCCTTCTACATGGTGATCGGGCTGCACGCCATCGCGGCGCTGTTCCACCACTACATGCTGGGCGATAACACGCTGCGGCGCATGTGGCGCTAGTGCGGCGGGCAAGCCGGCCTTAGCCGCGTGCAAACGGCGTGCGGTCGTTGAGCTCGTCCAGGTAGGCATCGATGCCCTGGCGCTCGCGCACCAGGAAACGCTCCACGGCATCGGCAAAGGACGGGTGCGCCAGCCAGTGCGCGGAGCGGGTCGCCACTGGCAGGAAGCCCCGCGCCATCTTGTGCTCGCCCTGGGCGCCGCCTTCGAAGGTACGGATGCCCTGGGCGATGCAAAACTCCAGCGGCTGGTAGTACGCCGTCTCGAAATGCAGGCAGGGGTGGTGCTCGAGTGCGCCCCAGTAGCGCCCGAACAGGGTGCTGCGCGCCGGGTCGTCGTCATAGACCACCAGGGACGCGGCAATCGGCTGGCCGGCACGCTCGGCCACCACCAGCAGCAGGTTCTGCGGCATGGCGGCGCCGATGCGCTGGAAGAAATCCAGGTTCAGGTAGGGCGTGGAATGATGCTCGCGGTACGTTTGCCGGTAGCAGCGGTTGAAAAAGCGCCATTGCGCCTCGTCGATCTCGGGCCCGCGCAACTGGCGGAAGGTGATGCCGGCGTCGGCCACGCGGCGCCGTTCGGCGCGGATGTTCTTGCGTTTCTTTTGCGAGAGCGTGGCCAGGAACGCGTCGAAGCTCTCATAGCCCGGGTTGGTCCAGTGGAACTGCACGCCGTGGCGCATCAGCATGCCGGCGTCTTCCATCAGCGCGGCCTCGTGCTCGTCGGGAAACAGCACGTGCAGGGAGGACAGCTGGCTTTGTTCCGCCACCGCCAGTGCACATTGCAGCAGGCAGCGGCGCGCGTCTTCGTCCTCGGCCAGCAGCCGCGCACCTTGCACGGGCGTGAAGGGAATCGCGGACAGCAGCTTGGGGTAGTAGGGCAGGCGATGCTGCGCGTAGGCGTCGGCCCAGGCCCAGTCGAACACGTATTCCCCATAAGAGTGCGACTTCGCGTACAGCGGCATGGCCGCCGCCAGGCGCTCGCCACCCTCGGCGCGTAGCGCCCATAACGTCAGGTAGCGCGGGCTCCAGCCGGTCTCGTCGCAGGCGCTGCCGCTGGCATGCATGGCATGCAGGAAGGCGTGGCGCAGGAACGGCGTGGCCCCGGGCTGGGCTGCCACCAGGGAGTCCCACTCGGCCTCGGGCAGCTCGGACAGATCGAAAACGATCTGCGTGCGATAATTCTCCATCCGCTCGTGTTCCTGCCGGCCTTGTGCCGCAGCCGCCCCCGGGGTGGCCGCGTCGGGCTGGTCGGAGCCGGGCTTGAAAGATTCAGGCTGCATTGCGCTAGATTTGCTCATCATCGGCGCTGCCCTCGGGCGGCGCCCTTGTTCCGGCATGGCTGCTATGGCTGCTACGGCCGCTATGGCTGATCACGCCGCGCCCGCGCAGATGCGGGCGGGCAACGGTTGAGTCTACCGGAAATGGCGCGGTGCGGCAGGCCACATCCCGCTGCCGGCAGGCAGGCTAAAATCTCTCACTAACCAACGACTATATAAGGGGCCAACATGAAGCAGATTACCGCCATCATCAAACCGTTCAAGCTGGACGAAGTGCGCGAGGCGCTGGCTGACGTCGGCGTGACCGGCCTGACGGTAACAGAGGTGAAGGGCTTTGGCCGCCAGAAGGGGCATACCGAGCTGTATCGCGGCGCAGAGTATGTGGTCGACTTCCTGCCCAAGATCAAGATCGAGGTCGTGGTTGCCGAGAACCAGCTCGACACCGTGCTGGACGCCATCGTCAAGGCAGCGCACACCGGCAAGATCGGCGACGGCAAGATCTTCGTGACCGAGATCGAGCGCGTGATCCGCATCCGCACCGGCGAGCAGGACGAAGCCGCCGTTTAAGCATTCGGGCGCCCAGGCCTTTTTGGCGTTCAAGCGCCGGCGGGCAATCCAGGCGATCCCACGGGAGGGGGCGCCTGGATTGCCGCTGTTGTTGCCTAGCTCGGCAGCTTCCAGCCGAAGCGCACGCACAGCAGGCGCGCCGCCGTGATGGTGATGGCGCCCGCCAGCAGGGCCAGTTCCTGTTCGGCCTGCAGCCAGGTCAGGCCAATATAGACGCAGCAGCCGACGAAGGCACAGGTGGCATAGGGCGAGCGGTCCCGCAGGATCATCGGCACCTCGTTGCACAACACGTCGCGCACCACGCCACCGAACACCGAAGAGATGATGCCCATCATGACCGCCACGGTCGGGGTCATCTGCGCCACCAGCGCGAGCGATGTGCCGGTGACGGAAAACAGCCCCAGGCCGATCGCATCGGCCGTGATCATGGTGCGCTCGGACGCCACCCGGCTGACCACCCGCAGCACGAACGACGCGCCGAGCGACATCACGAAGATCAGGATCACATAGCCTTCGTGGTCGACCCAGTAGAAGGGGCGGCGGTCCAGCAACACGTCGCGCACCGTGCCGCCGCCGAAGGCGGTGGCGAATGCCACCACGAAGGTGCCCACGGCATCGAAGCGTTGCTTGCGCGCATCGACCACGCCGGAGACGGCAAAGGCGAGCACGCCCACTACTTCCATGACATGCAGGATCAGGGGCAACCGCCCCATCAGGAGATCGAGCGGCAGATGCATCGTGCGCGCCGTCTCAGGCGTGCGGCTGGCGCAGCAGCACCATCAGCGCGCCGGCCCCACCCTCGGCGCCGCGTGCCTGCACGAAGGCCAGTACTTCTTCCTTCTGTACCAGCCAGCTGCGCACCTTACCCTTGAGCACGGGCGTCTTGTCCGGCGAGCCGTTGCCTTTGCCGTGGATCACGCGCACGCAGCGCACGCCACGCTTGACCGAGCGCCGCACGAACTCGGCCAGTGCCTCGCGCGCTTCTTCGCTGCGCAGGCCGTGCAGGTCGATCTTGTCCTGGGGCACCCATTCGCCGCGACGCAGCTTCTTGACCACGTCCATGCCAATGCCGGGGCGGCGGAACGACAGGGTCTCGTCGGTATCGAGCAGGTTCTCGACATCGAACTCGTCCGAAAGCGACGCGGCCAGCACGGCTTTGTCGTCCAGCTGGGTTTGCACCGGCACGGGCGCCGGGTGGCGGGGCGCGGGAGTGACGCGGTTGCGGTCGCGCAGCGTGTTGACGTTGCCAACGCTGCTGCGGAATACGTCGGCTTCTTCGCGGGCGCGCTGCGCGGCTTCGTCCGCCGCGCGGCGCTCGGCTTCGCGCCGCTCGGTGTCGGCCTTGAGGGAGTCGCGCAAGCCGGACAGGTCGGTCAGGCCGAAACGCTTGGGCGGGCTGGCGGCAGGGG
>NZ_JBXASU010000163.1:0-7678 GCF_058809705.1 Cupriavidus sp. MPR-AND1C
GCCCCCGCCTTTCCCCGCCTTTCCCCGCCATTCCTCCCTGCGCAGTCCGGGGCGGGGCGCCATGCCATGTTTATGGGATTCCCACCTGCTGGCCGGCTCCTTAGTCTTGCCCGTGCCGGGGGACGCAAGCCCGCTGCCATCGGCCGGCTAACGAACAACAAGGTCATGCCGTAAATCATGTTGCCGGCACGGCGCTGGCAAAAAAGAAAAGCAGAAGAAACACCGGAATCCATTCTCAGGGGGGAACATCCAATGAAGCTCCAATTTCAGACATTCGGGGTCGCGCTGAGCGGCGCGGCGCTGCTGGCGCTGGCCGCCTGCGGCGGTGGCGGCAGCGATAGCACAAGCAGCGGCTCCACCGGCGACAAGCCGGTCCTGGCCGCGGCCGCGGTGACCGGCACGGCCGCCACCGGCGCGGCGCTGGCCAACGCCAATGTGGCCATCACCGACAGCGCGGGCGCATCCCCCTGCCAGGAAGCCGCGATCACCACCAGCGCGCTGGGCACCTACACCTGTACCCTGAAGACGGGCGAGGTGGCGCCGTTCTTCGTGGTCGTAACCGACCCCACGGGCAACACCGCCCCGCTGGTCAGCGTGAGCACCGTCACGCCGGCCGCCGGCGCCAAGCTGACCATCAATGCCACGCCGCTGACCACGGCCATCGTGGCGCAACTCGCCGCCGACGGCAATCCGCTGACGTTCGTCAGCGGCAAGACGGTGGACGCCGCCGCCTTGCAAAAGGTCACCGCCAACGTGGTCGCGCAGCTCGCCAGCGTGCTCGCCGCCATCGGCGCGCCCGCCAGCTACGATCCGTTCTCGACCGCCATCACCGCCGCCTCGGCCGCCGGCGTGGGCAATACCGCCGACCAGGTGCTCGATATCGTCAAGGTGGTCACGGATCCGGCCACCGGCAAGCTGGCGCTGGCCACCGTCGACAACCCGACGCCCGTGGCCATCGCCACCGCCGCCAGCACGGGCGGCACGCTCGCCGCGCCGCCCGCCGGCGTCGCGGCGCTGCCGCAGGCAGCGCAGGCGGTCGCCAAGGGGCTCTCAGCCTGCTTCGCGCTGCCCGTCGCGCAGCGCGTGACGTCCTCCAATACCAGCCTGAGCGCGTCGCAGGGCGGCCCGGAAGTCGATGGGGTGGCGTCCGCATGCCAGAACATCGCCGCCGACATCAGCAACGCGGCCGGTGTCGATTTCCTGCACAACGGCTTTCACTTCGGGCAATTGCTCTATGGCATCCTGACCAGCGATACCATGACGGGCGCACAGTTCAGCGTGCCGGAAATCATGGCGTTCTATCCCGCCGCGTCGACGGCCTCGGGGCGTGATGAAGCCATCTTCAATATCCGGTACCTGGACGCCAGCGGCAATCCCGGCAACATCATCACGACGGCCCGCGATATCGCGGGTGGCGCCACCAGCGCGCATCCGTCGAGCTGGTGGCTGGTCGGCAACCAGCAGCCGGTCGACGTCACGCTCAAGCTCCAGATCCGGCGCGTCGAGCAGATGAATCCGGGTTTCAACAAGAGCAACAACAACTACAGCCACTTCCAGAACGGCATCCAGTTCATGATCAACGCCAAGGGCCCGGGCAGCGTCGTCAACAACGCTCCCCTGAGCTATGCGCGCGTGACCGGGCCCGGCTTGCCGAGCAGTGGCATCGTCTATATCGCGCCGGTCCCGGCCGAGGCGGGCCAGACCTACATGGACGTGAGCAACAAGACCGGCACGGTGCCCGTCACCGCCCAGTGCGGCAACGAGTTCAGTCCGCCCTCGCCGTCGTACAACTGCCCGAACTTCTGGTTCTCGCGGACCGCGGGCCTCAGCGGTAGCGCGGCCAGCACCCTGGCGGGCAACCCTGCCAGCCTGGTGTGGGCGCAAGCGGCGGACAACGCGGATGCCTCCAAGGTGGTCAAGGGTGCGAAGTACCGTATCGAGCTGTTCCATGGCACCAACACCACGCCGACCTACAGCTACAACAAGACCCTGCTGAGCGACCTCGTGCCGGCAACGCAAGGCGCGAACCTGCCGTGGAACACGCTGGGCAGCAAGTCGCTGGCCGCACTGGACCCGTCCAACGCCAGCCTGGCCGGTGCGCAGACGTCGCTGACGGCGGACTGGGTGCAGAATGTCTCCGCCCAGCAGATCGGCAGCGTTGCCGCCACGGTCGACAACAGCGGCACCTGGAGCACCTCCACGCCGGCGCCCAGGGGCGCGACCTCGATCGTGGTCAACGCGGCGGTGCCGGCCTTCACGGCCACCACCAGCCGCGGGCTGCTGTTCGGGTACCGCATGCTGGATAACAGCAACAAGTCGGCGGTCTTTACCTACAACTGACCGTGTAACTGACCGTACAACTGACGCAACGGATCAGGCGCTCCTGACGCGGCCGGCGCCACAGCCGGCTTCGGCGACCTGCATAGCCCCGCAAGGCCAACAGCCTGCGGGGTTTTTTTGGGCGGGCGCCGATGCCCGGCAAGCGGGATGGGCGCCGCCACGGGCTTTCGCACCGTTTTTACGCGATTTTTATATCTTCTTTACACCCCCGCCGTCCCTCTCTACCCCGTTTTTACCGCTCGATCCCTAATCTGCCATCTGTGAATCACTCACGGTGTGTTGCCATGGACGGGATCTATTTCATTGGTTTGTTGCTGTTTGGTGCGCTGACCGGCGCATTGCTGCTCTTGTGCGCCGCACTCGGCGGCAAACCGCCGGGAGCGGCCGAGGGGCCGGGCGCAGACGCCGCCGACGCGCGCCGCAAAGACAGCGCCACCGACAGGAGGCTGTGATGGACTGGGCTGACCTGCTGGGCGGCGTGCTCGCCGTTGCTGTCTTTATCTACCTCCTGATCGCCCTGTTCCGGCCGGAGAAATTCTGATGTCCACCGAATTCCTGGGACTACTGGTCCTCTATCTAGCCATCCTGCTGGCGCTCGCGCCCTTCGTGGGGCGTTATATCCGCCGCGCGATGGAAGACGACCGCTATCTCGCCACGGCCTGGGGCCGCCCACTTGAGCGCGTGCTGTATCGCGTGGCGGGCGTGCGCGCCAATGCCGAGATGGGCTGGAAGCAATATGCCATCGCGGTCATCGCCTTCAACATGCTGGGCGTGGTGGTGGTCTATGCGCTGCAGCGCATGCAGGCCTGGCTGCCGCTTAACCCGCAAGGCTTCGGCGCGGTGTCGCCGGACTCGGCCTTCAACACCGCCGTGAGCTTCGTCGCCAATACCAACTGGCAGGGCTATGCGGGCGAATCCACCATGAGCTATCTCACGCAGATGCTGGCGCTCACGGTGCAGAACTTCTTCTCGGCGGCCACCGGCATCGCGGTGGTGTTCGCGCTGATCCGCGGCTTTGCGCGCCAGAGCGCGGCCACCATCGGCAACTTCTGGGTCGACATGACGCGCTGCACGCTCTATGTGCTGGTGCCGATTTCCGCTGCGATCGCGCTGGCGCTGGTCAGCCAGGGCGTGATCCAGAATTTCGACAGCTACAAGGAAGTCAGCCTGGTCACGCCGGTCGAATACAGCCAGCCCAAGGTGGACGCAGCCGGGCAGCCCGTGCTCGACGCCAAGGGCGCGCCGGTGATGGAGGCCATGAAGACCGACAAGCAGACGCTGGCAATGGGCCCGGTGGCTTCGCAGGAAGCCATCAAGATGCTCGGCACCAACGGCGGTGGCTTCTTCAACGCCAATTCGGCCCATCCGTTCGAGAACCCGACCGAGCTTGCCAACCTGATCGAGATGCTGGCCATCTTCCTGATCCCGGCGGCGCTGTGCTTCACCTTCGGCGAGATGGTCAAGGACCGCCGCCAGGGCGTGGCGATCCTGGCGTCGATGGCGGTGATCTTCGTCGTGATGGCATGCGTCGCCGCAGCCTCCGAGCAGCAGGCCAACGCCGCGCTGGCGGGTTTGCCGATCGACCATGCGGCCAGCGCGCTGCAGGCGGGCGGCAATATGGAAGGCAAGGAAACGCGCTTCGGCATCGCCGCCACCGCGCTGTTCGCCACCATCACCACGGCGGCGTCGTGCGGCGCGGTCAACGCCATGCACGACTCCTTCACCGCCATCGGCGGGCTGGTGCCGATGCTGTTGATGCAGCTTGGCGAAGTGGTGTTCGGCGGCGTCGGCTCTGGCCTGTACGGCATGCTGGTGTATGCGGTGCTCGCCGTGTTCATCGCGGGCCTGATGATCGGCCGCACGCCGGAGTACCTGGGCAAGAAGATCGAGACCTATGAGATGAAGATGACCGCGGTGGCGATCCTCGTCACGCCGCTGCTGGTGCTGCTGGGCACGGCCGTGGCGGTGATGGTGGAGCCGGGCCGCGCGGGCGTGTTCAACCCGGGCACGCACGGCTTCTCGGAGATCCTCTACGCGCTTTCGTCGGCCGCCAACAACAACGGCAGCGCCTTCGCCGGCCTGTCGGCCAACACGCCCTTCTACAACGTGCTGCTGGCCGCGGCGATGTGGTTCGGCCGCTTCTGGATCATCGTGCCGATCCTGGCCATGGCGGGATCGCTGGCGGCCAAGCGCAGGCTGCCGGTGACGGGCGGCACCATGCCCACGCACGGCCCGCTGTTCGTGGTGCTGCTGGTCGGCTCGGTGCTGATGGTGGGCGCGCTCACCTATATCCCGGCGCTGGCGCTGGGCCCGGTGGCAGAGCAGCTGCAGGCGCCGGTGGTCTCGGCGGCTAGCAAGTAATGGAGAAACGCATGCAACAAGAATCCATGGTGACGCGCAGCAAGAACGCCGGCGCGGCACCGGCAAACACTACCCCGGCCACCAGCGTGGTCACGCCGGCCCTGGCCGCGCAAAAGAGCGGCGGCCATCATCGCCCGCGCGGTGGCATGTTCGCGCCCGAGCTCGTCAAGCCGGCCCTGCTCGATTCGGTGAAGAAGCTCTCGCCGCGCGACCAGTTGCGCAACCCGGTGATGTTCGTGGTCTATGTGGGCAGCATCCTGACCACGATCCTGTTCTTCCGCGCGCTGTTCTCGCCCGCCACGGCGGGCGGCGAGAGCGCCGGGTTTATCCTGGCCGTGTCGGTGTGGCTGTGGTTCACCGTGCTCTTCGCCAACTTTGCCGAAGCGCTGGCCGAGGGCCGCAGCAAGCAGCAAGCCGAAGCGCTGCGCGGGCTCAAGACCACCGTCACCGCCAAGCTGGTCAAGGAAGGCCGGCGCGACTACCGCGCCGCCGGCGCCACCGAGGCGCGCGGCGCTGCCGCGCTGCGCCGTGGCGACGTGGTGCTGGTCGAGGCGGGCGACATGGTGCCCGGCGACGGGGACGTGATCGAAGGCGTGGCCTCGGTGGACGAGAGCGCCATTACCGGCGAATCGGCTCCCGTGATCCGCGAGTCCGGTGGCGACTTTTCTTCGGTCACCGGCGGCACGCGCGTGCTGTCCGACTGGATCGTGGTGCGCATCACCACCAATCCGGGCGAGAGCTTCATCGACCGCATGATCACCATGGTGGAAGGCGCCAAGCGCCAGAAGACGCCGAACGAACTGGCGCTGACCATCCTGCTGGTGGGCCTGACCATCGTGCTGCTGCTGGCCACGGCCACGCTGCAGCCGTTCTCGGTGTACAGCGTGTTCGTCGCCAAGGCCGGCATGCCCGTCACCATCACCGTGCTGATCGCGCTGCTGGTGTGCCTGATCCCGACCACCATCGGCGGGCTGCTGTCGGCCATCGGCGTGGCCGGCATGAGCCGCATGATGGAAGCCAACGTGATCGCCACCTCGGGCCGCGCGGTGGAAGCCGCTGGCGACGTGGACGTACTGCTGCTCGACAAGACCGGCACCATCACGCACGGCAACCGCCAGGCTTCACGCTTTATCGCCGCGCCTGGCGTGTCGGCGCAGCAACTGGCCGAAGCCGCCTGGCTGTCATCGCTGGCCGATGAAACGCCGGAAGGCCGCAGCATCGTCACGCTGGCGCGCCAGCAGACCGGCGCCGCCACGCCCGATATCAGCGCGCTGCGCCCGATCTTCGTGCCGTTCACCGCGCAGACCCGCATGAGCGGCGTGGATGCCGGCGGGCGCAGCGTGCGCAAGGGCGCCGCCGATGCCGTGCGCAAGTACGTGACCGAGCGCGCCGGCAAGTTCCCCGACGCCGTGATGCAGGCCGTGGACGACGTGGCCCGCGCCGGCAGCACGCCGCTGGTGGTGGCGGAGTCCAGCACCGATGGCAATGGCGAGACCGTGCGCGTGCTTGGCGTGGTGGAGCTCAAGGACATCGTCAAGGCCGGCATTCGCGAGCGTTTCGGCGAGCTGCGCAAGATGGGCATCAAGACGGTGATGATCACCGGTGACAACCGCCTCACCGCCGCGTCGATCGCAGCGGAGGCCGGCGTCGATGACTTCCTGGCCGAAGCCACACCCGAAGCCAAGCTCAAGCTGATCCGCGACTACCAGGCCGAAGGCCGCCTGGTGGCGATGACCGGCGACGGCACCAACGACGCGCCGGCGCTGGCGCAGGCCGACGTGGCGGTGGCGATGAACAGCGGCACGCAGGCGGCGAAAGAAGCCGGCAACATGGTCGACCTCGACAGCAATCCGACCAAGCTGATCGAAATCGTCGAGATCGGCAAGCAGATGCTGATGACGCGCGGCTCGCTTACCACCTTCAGCGTGGCCAATGATGTGGCGAAGTATTTCGCCATCATCCCGGCAGCGTTTGCCACCACGTACCCGCAGCTCAACCAGCTCAATGTGATGGGCTTGTCCACGCCGGCCTCGGCCATCCTGTCGGCGGTGATCTTCAACGCGCTGATCATCGTGGTGCTGATCCCGCTGGCGCTGCGCGGCGTGGTGTACCGCCCGCTCGGCGCGGCCATCCTGCTGCGGCGCAACCTGCTGGTGTACGGCCTCGGCGGCATCCTGGTGCCCTTTGTCGGCATCAAGGTGATCGACATGATCCTGACCCTGTTCGGCTGGGTCTGAGCGCAGCATTGCACGCATTGCACGCATCGAACGCGCTGAACATAAACGGAGCCATCCATGAATACGCAAGTCCAACCCGCCCAGCCCGCCACGCCCATCCAGGGTGGCCTGCTGCGCCCCATGCTGACGATCTTCGTCGTGCTGTCGGCCGTTACCGGCCTGCTGTACCCCGGCGTGATCACCGGCATCTCGCGCGCCGTGTTTCCGCATGAAGCGGCCGGCTCGCTGATCGTCAAGGACGGCCGCGTCGTCGGCTCGGAACTGATCGGCCAGCCGTTCTCGGATCCGAAGTACTTCTGGGGCCGCTTGTCGGCCACCGCGCCCATGCCTTACAACGCGGCGGCTTCCGGCGGATCCAATCTCGGCCCGAGCAACCCGGCCCTGACCGATGCCGCGCGCGCCCGTATCGACGCGCTGCGCGAGGCGGACCCCGGCAACAAGGCGCCCGTGCCGGTGGATCTGGTCACGGCCTCCGGCAGTGGCCTCGACCCGCAGATCAGCCCGGCCGCGGCGCAGTATCAGGCGCCGCGCGTGGCCCGGTTGCGTGGCTTGCCGCTGGAGCGCGTAGAAGCGCTGGTTGCGGCCAACACGGAAAAGCCGCTGCTCGCGGTGATGGGGGATCCGGTGGTGAATGTGCTCCAGTTGAACCTGGCGCTGGATGCCGAGAAGCGGTGAGGGTGTGCGCCACTGCCTTGCCATGTAGCCACTGGTTTGCTCCCCTCTCCCGCATGGCGGGAGAG
>NZ_JBXASU010000164.1:0-6870 GCF_058809705.1 Cupriavidus sp. MPR-AND1C
GAGCAGGGGGCGGATTCCCGCCAGGCGGCCCTGCATAGGGAGCAGGCAGCATGAATGCGCCAAGCGAGATGATTGCCGCACGCGGCGTGCATGCCTGGTATGGCAGCAGCCATGTCCTGCGCGGGATCGACTTCAGCGTCGGCACGGGCGAGACCGTGGGCTTGCTGGGGCGTAACGGCATGGGCAAGAGCACGCTGCTGCGTACTCTCCTGGGCCATGTGCGGCAGCGCGAGGGCGCCATCCTCGCTGGCGGGCGCGACGTCTCCCGTGCGCAGCCGTATGAAGTGGCACGCCTGGGCGTGGCCTATGTGCCCGAAGGACGGGGCATCTTCCCCAATCTCTCAGTGCGCGAGAACCTCTTGATGGCGGCGCGCAAAGGGCCATCCGGCCGGATGGACTGGGACGAGGCAAGGGTGCTGGACCTGTTCCCGCGCCTCAAGGAGCGCCTTGGCCACGGTGGGCAGCAACTGTCCGGCGGCGAGCAGCAGATGCTGTCGATCGGCAGGGCCCTGATGACCAATCCGGACTGCCTGATCCTCGATGAGGCGACCGAAGGCCTGGCGCCACGCATCGTCGCCGAGATCTGGCAGGTCATTGCCACCGTGCGCGCCACCGGCATTGCATCCGTGGTGGTGGATCGCAACTACCGCACGGTGCTGGCCAATGCCGATCGGGTGGTGGTGCTGGAGAAGGGCATGGTCGTCATGAACGGGCCTGCGGCCGAACTGGCGGTGGAACCTGGCTTGCTGGATCGCTATCTTGGCGTTTGATCCGCACGCGATCCCCACTCAATTGTGACTGATCGTGCGCAATTTGTGGCGGTGCAGCAACGTGCGTATCCTCCTATTCGTGGGCAATTCGGTGGTTCAACGCGCGCAAGCGCTTGACCGGGCGGGACTTCCCTCGCATGCTTGCCACGTCACCAGCACGAGGCAGGTTCCTCAAGGCGGGATGCTCCCTAGTGGTCGTCACCCGGCACTTCATCTAGAATGGCGCGCGTTTGTGCAACGCAATAGCGGCACGGTGCCGTTGCGCCATCTCAGGCGCACATAGCCGTGCGCCGATGCCGTTGCGCGAGCCTTTCAACCTTACCCTTATCCATGACCCAGCCCGCAACCAGTCATTATTTCGTCGAAAGTCCCAGCAAGCGTGCGCTGGTGATCGGGGCGATCGGCGTCGTCTTCGGCGATATCGGTACCAGCCCGTTGTACGCGCTCAAGGAGTGCTTCAGTAAAGAGCACGGCATCCCCTTTAGCGACGCAGCCGTCATGGGGATCATCTCCATGTTGTTCTGGGCGATGATCATCGTGGTTTCGCTCAAATATGTGATGTTCGTCATGCGCGCCGACAACGACGGCGAGGGCGGCATCCTGGCCCTGATGGCGCTGGCGCTGCGTACTGCGGCGCCGCGCTCGCGCATGGCAAAGCTGCTGATGATGTTCGGCATCTTCGGCGCCTGCATGTTCTATGGCGACGCGGTGATCACCCCGGCGATCTCGGTCCTGTCCGCGGTGGAGGGCCTGGAGATCGCCGCGCCCGGGCTTACACACTTCGTCATACCGATCACGCTGGTGATCCTGGTGGCCTTGTTCATGATCCAGCGCAGCGGCACCGCCGCGGTGGGCAAGCTGTTCGGGCCCATCATGATGGTGTGGTTCGCCGCGCTGGGCGCCCTGGGCGTGTATCACATGATGCATGCGCCCTCGATCCTGATGGCGGTCAACCCGTACTATGCGGTCACCTTCCTGATGGAGCATTCGCTGCAGGCCTTCGTGGTGCTTGGCTCGGTGTTCCTGGTGCTGACCGGCGCGGAAGCGCTGTACGCCGACATGGGCCACTTTGGCATCCGCCCGATCCGCACGGGCTGGTTCGCGGTGGTGATGCCTTGCCTGATGCTCAACTACTTCGGCCAGGGCGCGATGCTGCTGCAGAACCCCGAAGCCGTCAGCAACCCGTTCTACCTGATGGTGCCGCAGCCCCTGCTGATCCCCATGGTGCTGCTGGCCACGTGCGCCACGGTGATCGCCTCGCAGGCCGTCATCTCCGGTGCTTTCTCGCTGACCAGCCAGGCGATCCAGCTGGGCTTCGTGCCGCGCATGCGCATCCGCTATACCTCGGACGCTGAAATCGGCCAGATCTACTTGCCTGTCATCAACTGGCTCCTGCTGGTGCTGGTGGTGATCGTGGTGGTGGCCTTCAAGAAGTCCGACAACCTGGCGGCCGCCTACGGTATCGCGGTGACCACCACCATGGTGATCACCACGTTCCTGGCCGCCGTGGTCATGCGCAACGTGTGGAAGTGGAACCCGATCCTGGTAACCCTGATCGGCCTGACCTTCCTGCTGGTCGACCTGGCGTTTTTCTCCGCCAACCTGCTCAAGATCGCCGAGGGCGGCTGGTTCCCGCTGCTGATGGGCGGCACCGCCTTCTTCCTGCTGATGACCTGGCACAGCGGGCGCAAGCTGCTGCGCGCACGCAGCCTGGAAGATGGCATTCCGCTCGAGCCGTTTATCGGCGGGCTGCTGGCGCACCCGCCGCATCGAGTCGAAGGCACGGCCGTGTTCCTGACCGGCAACACCGAGTCGGTACCGGTTTCGCTGCTCCACAACCTCAAGCACAACCGCGTGCTGCATGAGCGCGTGGTGTTCCTGAGCTTTGTCACGCGCGACGTGCCCTATGTGGACGATGACCATCGCCTGACCTGCAAGGATCTTGGCGGCGGCGTGTTCATCCTCAAGTCCGAGTACGGCTTCAAGGAAACGCCGGATGTGCAGCGGGTGCTGGATCTGGCCCAGCGCAAGCTCAACATGCAGTTCGAGCTGATGGAAACCTCGTTCTTCATCGCCCGCGAATCGGTGATTCCGTCGAAGCTGCCGGGCATGTCGATGTGGCGCGAAAGCCTGTTCGCTTGGATGCATCAGAACGGTGCCAAGCCCTCGGACTTCTTCCAGATTCCGGCCAACCGTGTGGTTGAGCTGGGAACCAAGGTGGAGATTTGACGGCAGTCCCCGCGGTTCGCATGCCGCAGTCGCGGCCGGGATAGCCTCACTGGCCCGCGGAAAGTAAAAAGCCCCTGTGCACATGGCACAGGGGCTTTTTTACCTCGGTCCCGCGAGGCTCAGCGCTTGAGCTTGGCGAAGGCCGCCGCCATGGCGCCTGACGGTTCATCGCGGCGCTGATTGCCGCCGAACCCCTTGCCCTGGCCGGGCCGCTGGCCCTGACCCTGGCGCGGCGCGTTGCCGCGGTCGGTCTGGCCCGCGCGGACCGGCCCCTGGCCGGGCTCGTCGTCCAGGCGCATGGTCAGGCCGATGCGGTTGCGCTTGACGTCCACCTCCATCACCTTGACCTTGACGATCTGGCCAGCCTTGACCGCCTCGTGCGCGTCCTTGATGAACTTGGTGGACAGGGCGGAGATATGGACTAGTCCGTCCTGATGCACACCGATATCGACGAACGCGCCGAAGGCGGCAACGTTGGTGACCACGCCTTCGAGCACCATGCCCGGCTGCAGGTGCTTGATGTCTTCCACGCCGTCCTGGAAGGTGGCGGTCTTGAACTCGGGGCGCGGGTCGCGGCCGGGCTTTTCCAGCTCGGACAGGATGTCGCGCACGGTCGGCAGGCCGAAGGTCTCGTCCGTGAAGGATGTCGGCGACAGGCCGCGCAGCGCTTCGCGATTGCCCATCACTTCCGGCAAGCCCTTCTTGATCTGGTCGAGGATCCGCTTGACCACCGGGTAGGCTTCCGGGTGGACCGAGGAGCGGTCCAGCGGATTGTCGCCATCGTTGACGCGCAGGAAGCCAGCGGCCTGCTCGAACGTCTTGTCACCCAGTCGCGGCACCTTCTTCAGCGCGGCGCGATTGGGGAAGGCCCCGTTGGCATCGCGGTACTCGACGATATTGCGCGCCAGCACCGTGTTCAGGCCGGACACGCGGGCCAGCAGCGGGGCCGAGGCGGTGTTCACGTCCACCCCCACGGCGTTCACGCAATCCTCCACCACGGCGTCCAGCGCGCGGGCCAGCTCGCGCTGGTTCACGTCATGCTGGTACTGGCCCACGCCGATCGACTTGGGATCGATCTTGACGAGTTCCGCCAGCGGATCCTGCAGGCGCCGCGCGATCGAGACCGCGCCGCGAATCGACACGTCGAGGTCCGGGAATTCCTTGGCGGCCAGCTCCGATGCCGAGTACACCGAGGCGCCGGCTTCGCTGACCACGATCTTGGTCAGCTTGGCTTCGGGCAAGGCCTTCATCAGGTCCAGCACCAGCTTGTCGGTTTCGCGGCTGGCGGTGCCGTTGCCGATCGAAACCAGCATGACATTGTGCTGCTTGGCCATGCGCGCCAGCGTGGCGAGCGAGCCGTTCCAGTCGCGGCGCGGCTCGTGCGGGTAGATGGTGGCGGTGTCGATCAGCTTGCCGGTGGCGTCGACCACGGCCACTTTGCAGCCGGTGCGGATGCCCGGGTCGATGCCCATCACGGACTTCGGACCCGCCGGCGCGGCCAACAGCAGTTCGTGCAGGTTGCGGCCGAACACCTTGATGGCTTCGCTTTCCGCGGTTTCACGCAGCTGGGTCAGCAGCTCGGTTTCCAGGTGCGGCTGCACCTTGACGCGCCAGCACCAGCGGCAGACATCGGCCAGCCACTTGTCGGCAGGGCGGTTCTGGTTCTGGATGCCGACATGGCGCGCGATCATGCCTTCGCACGGGTGCGGCACCATGGCGTCCTGTTCCTCGCCCAGGCCGAGCTTGACCATCAGCACGCCCGCATTGCGGCCGCGGAACAGCGCCAGCGCGCGGTGGGACGGAATGGTGCGGATGGTTTCGCTGTATTCGTAGTAATCGCGGAATTTCTCTTCTTCCGCGCCTTCCTTGCCTTCCATCACCGAGGAGGTGACCAGGCCATGGCTCCACAGGTGCTCGCGTACTTTGCCGAGCAGTTCGGCGGTTTCGCCAAACTGTTCCGACAGGATGTCGCGCGCGCCATCCAGTGCGGCCTTGATGTCCGGCACGCCGCCGTCGGCGGTGGGGTTGCCGTTGACGTACTTGGCAGCCTCCGCCTGCGGGTCCAGCGTGGGGTCGGCCAGCAACGCCAGCGCCAGCGGTTCCAGCCCGCATTCGCGCGCGATCTGGGCGCGGGTGCGGCGTTTGGGTTTGTAGGGCAGGTAAAGGTCTTCCAGGACCTGCTTGGTTTCTGCGCCTTCGACGGCTGCGCGCAGCTCGGGCGTCAGCTTGCCCTGTTCCTCGATCGAGGCGAGGATGGTGGCGCGGCGCTCTTCCATCTCGCGCAGATAGAGCAGGCGTTCTTCCAGATTGCGCAGATGCGTGTCGTCCAGGTTGCCGGTCACTTCCTTGCGGTAGCGCGCAATGAACGGCACGGTCGCGCCTTCGTCGAGCAGTTCTACGGCCGCCGCCACCTGGCGGGGTTGGACGGACAGTTCGGCCGCGATGAGCGACACGATCTTTTGCATGACGGAAGCTGGCAGAGTGGACATCAGGAAAACAGTCGGTCGAAAGCGGGGCATTTTGCCACAAGCTTGCCGCCCCGCGGCGGGGTGCTTGGGGAGCGGGGCTGCCCGCGTGGCCCGGGGTGCCCGCGGGGGCGGTGGCGCCGCGCCGGGATGCCGGCCTGCCCGTATGTCAACAAGCGTGGCAACAAGCACGGCAACCGGCAGGGCGGATGTTAGAATCCGGGCATGATCGTCAAGCCACATCCGACCGCCCTTGCGGCCGCGTTCCCCGACCGCCTCGCCATTCCGGCTGTGCTCCGCGCGGCCCGCTTCCTGCCCGCGCAGGTGCGGCTCGCCGTGCTTGCCGCCGGCCTGGCGGCGTTGATCCTGCCAACGCTCGGCCAGGCGCAGGCGGCCCCTGGCGCCGCGCAGCCTCCTGGCGCCGCCGGCGCGGCGCAAACGCCGCCCCGGGATTTCGCCGCGGAGCGCAAGGCCATCAGCGACTCGCGTGCCTGGACCACCTATCGCTATGGCACGGCCGAGCACGATTGCTACAACAAGTTCTTTGTCACGCATTGCATCGACAAGGCCAAGGACGTGCAGCGTGCCGAGTTGCAGGTGCTGCGCAAGCGCGAGCTTGAGGTCGGTGACGCTGAGCGCGCATTCAAGGCGGCCGAGCGTGACCGGCAACAGGCGATCCAGCGCGCCCAGTACGAAGCGGAGCAACCCGGCCGCGACGCCAACGAGCGCGCCAGCCGCGAAAGCTACGAGCGCAAGCAGCAGGAGCAGAAACTGCGCGATGCGCAGCACGAGGCCGATGCGCCGCAGCGCGCCGCCAATGCCCAGGCCTACGACAAGAAGCAGGCCGACTTCGATGCCCGCGTCAAGGCCGCTCAGGAGCAGGGCGCGCAGCAAGCCAGGCAGCGGCAGGAAAATGTAAAGGCCTACGACCAAAAGCAGCGCGACGCCGAGCAACGGCAGAAAGACGTCGACGAGCGTCGTGCCAAGGCCAAGGAGCAGCAGGGTCAGGCGTCCGCGCCACGCCCCTTCGGTTTCTGAGCGGCTGCGCGCCGCGCCCACAGCCGGGGGCAATACCGGCGACAATAGCCGGTGCCAGACGTCGGCGCGATGCATCTGGCCGCGCCCACGTCATTTGCCGTACCGGCGCCGCCGGCGCCAGCGCCGGCTTTGAGCGGGGGAGCCCATGGACCGCAACCTGAATACCTTATCGCGACAGATCATGGAATTGCAGATCGAGCATCGCGATCTCGATTACCTGATCGACCGCATGGTGGCTGATGCCACGCACGATGAGCTGCAACTGCGCCGACTGAAAAAGCGCCGTCTCAAGCTCAAGGATGCGATTACCTTGCTACAGCTTCAGCTCGAGCCGGACGTGCCCGCCTGATTCCCCGATTCCCCGATTC
>NZ_JBXASU010000165.1:0-6182 GCF_058809705.1 Cupriavidus sp. MPR-AND1C
CCCGCTTAGCTAGGAACCACGAGAAACGCAGCCCATGGTTTTTTCCAGCGTGGCGGCGTAGCCAGCGCCCGCCCTCTCCCCCGGCCCCTCCCCACCAGTGGGAGAGGGGAGACCACATGCGCGGTGCCAGCCGGGTCAAGAGTCAACAGTGAACAGTGAACAGTCAAAAGGCCCGGCACCCTGGAGTGCCGGGCCTTGCCCGCATTTTGCGCCAATCAACCGGTGGCGTCAGCCACCTTGCCACGCGCCGAGCGCCGGGCCAGCCAGCCCAGGATGCGCGGGATCAGCACCACCGCCACCGTCATGGCCAGGATGGTGGCCGAGATCGGCTGGGTCACGAAGATCGACCAGTCGCCCTGGCTGATCGACAGCGCATTGCGCAGCTGCTTCTCGGCGATGGGCCCGAGGATCATGCCCACGATCACCGGCGCGGTGGGGAAGTCGAAGCGGCGCATGGCCATGCCCAGCACGCCGATGATGAACAGCAGCAGCAGGTCGAACCACGACTGGCGGATGCCGTAGGCGCCCAGGCCCGCGAAGATCAGGATGCCGCCATACAGCAGCGGCGTGGGGATGCGCAGCATGCGCACCCACAGGCCGATCGCCGGCAGGTTCAGCACCAGCAGCATCACGTTGCCGATATACAGCGAAGCCAGCAGGCCCCACACCAGGTCGCCCGAGGTCTGGAACAGCATCGGGCCCGGCTGCAGGTTGTAGTTCTGGAACGCCGCCAGCAGGATCGCGGTGGTGTTCGAGGTGGGGATGCCCAGCGTCAGCAGCGGGGCCAGCGTGGCCGTCACGGCGGCGTTGTTGGCGGCCTCGGGGCCCGCCACGCCTTCGATCGCGCCCACCGTGCCGAACTCATCCTTGTGCTTGGACAGTTTTTTCTCGGTGGCGTACGACAGGAAGGTCGGGATCTCCGCGCCGCCAGCCGGGATCAGGCCGAAGGGGAAGCCGATGATGGTGCCGCGGATCCACGCCGGCACCGAGCGCTTCCAGTCCGACTTGGTCATCATGACCGAGCTGAGCTTGTTGAAGCCGCCAGCGGGCTGCGGGAAGAAGGCGTTGAACAGCGCCTCGCCCACCGCGAACAGGCCGACCGCGACCACCACGATGTCGATGCCGTCGTACAGCTCCTGCACATTCATCGAGTAACGCGTCTGGCCCGACAGCGAGTCCATGCCGATCAGGCCGATGCCCAGGCCCAGGAACAGGCTGGTCATGCCGCGCAGCAAGGACGAGCCCAGCACCGCCGACACCGTGGTGAAGGCCAGCAGCATGATCATGAAGTACTCGCCGGGCCCGAACTGCAGCGCCACGTCGGCCGCGACCGGCGCGAACATCGACAGCAGCACGGTGGCGATGGTGCCGGCGGCGAACGAGCCGATGGCCGCGGTGGCCAGCGCCGGGCCGGCGCGGCCGCTCTTGGCCATCAGGTTGCCTTCCATCGCCGTGACCATGGTCGACGACTCGCCCGGCGTGTTCATCAGGATGGAGGTGGTGGAGCCGCCGTACATGGCGCCGTAGTAGATGCCGGCGAACATGATCAGCGCAGCGGTGGGTTCCACCTTGGCGGTCAGCGGCAGCAGCATCGCTACCGTGAGCGCGGGGCCGATGCCCGGCAGCACGCCGATGGCGGTGCCCAGGAAGCAGCCCACCAGGGCCCACATCAGGTTGATTGGCGTGATGGCGATGGCAAAGCCATGCATCAGCAGATTAAGCGTATCCATGGATCATCAGCTCCGTTCAGAACCCGGCGACGGGCAGCAACGGCAAATTGATGCCGAGCAGGAATTCAAACAGTGCCCACATCGGCAACGTAATGCACAGGCCGATCAGGGCATCGCGCACAAAGCGCTTGCTGCCGTAGCCACGTGCCACGCAGACCATCAGCAGGGTCGACGCCAGCACAAAGCCCAGCGTGCCGATCAGCGCCATATTGGCCACCAGGCCGGCGGCCACCCACAGGAAGCCGCGGAAATTGTGCGGGGCGTCGGGCAGTTCGGCGTCTTCTTCCGGCATGTTGCGAAAGCCGCCGCGAATGCCTTGCCAGGTCAGCGCCGCGCCGCATGCGGCCAGGCCGATGGCAACCAGCGTGGGCATGAAGCGCGGCGACAGGCCGGCATAGCCTTCGTCGCCGGAGATGCCAGACAGGCCGACGAAGTAGAAGGCGGAGAGCAGCAATACGGCAATGCCGATCGCCAGGTGTGAGGGTTTCATGATTGGAAGTGGCTCCTTCAAGCGGTGCCTGCGGCCGTGTTGTCCGGCCCTTGGCGTCCCGCGGTTTGTCGTCCCCGCTCAAGGCGGGGGTCCGGCGATGTGTAGTTTGGTTTTTGGGTATCGCAGGTGGACACCGGACCCCCGCCTGCCGCATGCGCACCGAGCGTTACGGTGCGCCGCAGGCAGGGCCGACAGGTAAAACGCTGAAACGATCAAGCAGTGAAACGCTCGGGCGGGGCAGCTTACTTCGCCACGCCCAGCTCGCGCAGCGAACCGCCCAGGCGGGCCGACTCGCTGTCCACGAACTTGCCGAACTCGTCGCCGGTCAGCAGGAACGGAGTCCAGTCATTCTTGGCCAGCGTTTCCTTCCACAGGGGGGTCTCGGTCGCCTTGACCACCGCATCCACCAGCGCCTTGCGTTGCTCGGCGGTGATGCCCGGCGCGCCGTACACGCCGCGCCAGTTGTAGATCTCCACGTTGATGCCCTGCTCCTTGAGCGTCGGGATATCGGCGGTGCGGTCCTTGGAGGTCACGGCCAGTGCGCGCATCTTGCCGCTCTTGATGAAGGGCAGGAACTCGGACACGCCGGCCAGGCCGACGGTCACGTGGCCGCCCAGGATCGAGGCCGAGGCTTCACCACCGCCCTGGAAGGGCACGTAGTTGATCTTCTTCGGGTCCACGCCGCTTTCCTTGGCCACCAGGCCCGCCAGGATGTGGTCGATCGAACCCTTGGAGCCACCGCCCCAGCTCACGCTGCCCGGGTTGGCCCTGAGCTGCGCGGTCAGGTCCTTCATGGACTTCAGCGGCGAGTTCGCCGGCACGGTGATCACCATGGTGTCGGCGAACAGGCGAGCGATCGGGGTAGCGTTCTTCAGCGTGACCGGGGGATGGTTGGTTTCGATGGCGCCAACCATCACCGCGCCGGTGACGATCATTGCGTTGGGGTTGCCCTTGTCGGTATTGACGAACTGCGTCAGGCCGATGGTGCCGCCCGCGCCGCCCTTGTTGTCGTAAGAGGCCGTCTTGGCCACGCCGGCGGAAACCAGCGCCGCACCCAGCGAGCGGCCGGTCTGGTCGAAACCGCCGCCCGGGTTGGCGCCGATCATGAACTTCACGCTGTCGAGCGCGAACGCGGGCGCGGCGGCCACGGTGGCGGTGATCGCGGCCGAAGCCATGACGACGTGGGCAAAGCGATGAATCGAACGACGCATTACGGTCTCCTGTTCTTTTTCAGAGGATTGCCGGTGAACGGTTGCCGGCGTTGCTGGCGAGGACCGACCCGGAGGTGTCCGGCTGGCAGTGAAGCTGGCTGTCGGGGGCGGGAGAGTCGTGCGGTGCGCCGGCGCTGCGTGCGTTGACCGGGTGGCTCGGCGTTGTCTCCTGTCCCTGGCAGCGCTTGCATGCCGGACTTGTTCTTGGCTTTCTGACTTGGTCTGGCCGGTACAGCGGCCATGGCGCGATTCTAGGGGGTAGAAACTGTCAAAAGGCTGTCAATTTGTCAGGCAATGGGGTGGGGTTTACGTGGGGATGGATGTATGGACATTTGCTCTTTTAGACTTTTTGGTCTTTTTAGCGCCCTCTCATGTCCTGTCATGCCCTCTGATGTCCTGTCATTCCCCGGTCGGCAGCGTCAGGACCGCCCGGACCCCTTTGCCCTGCAGCCCAGTCCCCAGCGCTACCGTGCCTCCGAAGCGCGCCGCCATTTCGCGGGAAATGGCCAGTCCCAGGCCGGAGCCCGGCTCCACGTTCCCAACCCGCCGGTAGAACCGCGCAAATACTTTCTCGCGTTCCTCGGCAGGAATGCCCGGCCCGTCGTCCTCGACCACCAGGCAGGCGGCGTCCCCGACGCGCGCGGCGGAAAGCGTGATGCGGCTGCCGCGCGGCGAATACTGGATCGCGTTGTGGACAAGATTGGCAAAGGCTTCGCGCAACAGCGCGGCATCGGCCCGCACGGGCAGCGCCAGCCCCTGTGGCCGCTCCCAGCCAAAATCCTGCTGCTTGCCGCGCGCCAGCGGCAAGTAGTCCAGCGCCACCTGCTCGGCCACGGCCACGGCATCGATCAGCTCCAGCGGTTCGGCGTCGCCAGGCGCGTCGCTGCCTGGGTGCTGCCGTACCCGCGCCAGCGCCAGCAACTGGTTGGTCAGGCGCGCGGCCTGCTCCAGCTGCGTGACGATGCCGCCTACCGCCTCCCCGGCGGCATCCCGCGCGCGCGCCGGGTCGGCGCTGGCGCAAAGCTGGCGCTGGGCGAATTCGGCCTGCGTCTTGAGGATGGCCAGCGGCGTGCGCAGCTGGTGCGCGGCGTCGGCGATGAATTGCGCCTGGGCCTGCGTCATGGCGGCCGAGCGCGACACATGGAGGTTGACCGCGTCAACCAGCGGGCGGACTTCCATGGGCACATGGTCGAAGGCCAGCGGCGTGAGGTCGTCGGCGGAACGCGCCTGCACGTCGTCGCGCACGCGCGCCAGCGGGCGCAGCACATAGGTGATGCCGGCCACCAGGATGCCCGCGCTGATCAGGATCAGCAGCACGTCGCGCGCCAGCGCGCCGCGCCACACGGTGGCGATCAGCGCAAAGCGCGGCTCGGCGGTTTCCGCCACCTGCACGAGCACGCGCATGTGGGCGTTGGGACGATACACCGGGTGCGCCAGCACGGCGATGCGCACCGGGTCGCCGCGATAGTCGGCGTCGTAGAAGCGAGGCTGGTTGCTGGCGATCTCTCCCCTGGGCAGCGGCAGGTCGTCGTAGCCGGTGACGGTTTCGATCTTGCCGTTGCGTTCCAGCGAGACGCGGTAGAAGACATGGGTCTGCGCCGCGGTCTCGAACATCTCCATGGCGGCATCCGGCAGCGCGATCTGCACGCTTTCGCCGGCCATGCCGATGGCGTTGTCGATGGCGCGCACCGAGCCGTACAGCGAGCGGTCGTACGCCGCGTTGGCCGCATCGCGCAGCGTGCCGTAGGTCAGCCACGTGTCGAGCGCCATCATGGCCGCCAGCGCGGGCACGAGCAGCAGCAGCAACTGACGGCGCAGGCTGCCTTGCAGCCAGTGCCGCAACCAGTGCCGTGGCAGGCGGCTCAGCATCAGGGCTGTCCTTCCGGTTCCAGCAGGTAGCCGAAGCCACGCAGCGTGACGATGGTCACGCCGTGGCCCGAGAGCTTCTTGCGCAGCCGGTAGACCAGCACTTCGATGGCATCGGGGCTGACGTCGGCATCGAGCGAGAACACCTTGTCGAGCAGTTGTGCCTTGGTCAGCGGCTGGCCGCTCTTGGCCAGCAGCGCGCCCAGCAGGGTCGATTCGCGCGGGGTCAGCGCGAGCGGCGCGCCTTCAAGCGTAAAGCTGCGCGTTTCGCCGTCGAACACCAGCGTGCCGCACTGCAGGCGCGGATGGGCGCGGCCGCGGCTACGCCGGATCAGCGCCAGGATGCGGGCTTCCAGCTCGGCAATGGCAAAGGGCTTGGGCAGGTAATCGTCGGCGCCAAGGTTCAGGCCGCGCACGCGCTCGTCGAGCGTGTCTTGCGCGGTCAGGATCAGCACCGGGGTGCGGTCGTCGCGCCCGCGCATGGATTTGAGCACGGCCAGCCCGTCCTTGCCGGGCAGGCGCAGGTCCAGCACCACCACGTCGTATTCCTCGGCCATCAGCCGCGCCTCGGCCTGCAGGCCATCGGCCACATGCTCGATGACGAAGCCGCCCTGCTCCAGGGCACGCGCAACCCAGCGCGCCAGTTCAATCTCGTCTTCCACCAGCAATAAGCGCACGGCGGTCCTCCCCTGCCAGATAAGCGTCCGTTTGAAATCATGCGATGGCTCTGCCGCCATGGCTGGCAAGGCCGCCGCCCCCGCGAGGACACGCCGCGGGCGCTTATAATACCTCCGCCCCGGGCTGCGCGCGGCGAGTGCGCCATGGCCCCTTTTGGCCACCGATGTCACCACCGATGGGTCCCGCCTTGCGCAAGCTGCCCCCCTC
>NZ_JBXASU010000166.1:0-5990 GCF_058809705.1 Cupriavidus sp. MPR-AND1C
GGATTGATGTAATTTGTTTATTTCAAATGAAATTTGAAAAGTCTCTCGACATGAAAATAAAAAATAATCTACCTATTAATTTTGATTTTTTCATTCTGACTTTTGACGGCGACAATCGTGAGGTGAATTTGGCGGATGGATTGCGCGTTGCACTGACTATGCCAGCATCAGGCTTCCACTTTGCAGAGGCGAAGCCGTGACAGCATTTGAGCCTGGGATTTTGCAGTTTCTCCATGCGGCCTGCGCAAGTCTTTCTGCATCAGCGGGCCGCGTGTCCTACGCGCCCGGGATTGCAATTCCGCTGGTCGTGCAAGAGTTTGGAGACGTCGGGATAGACTTTCCTCCCGTAGCATCTCCATTCCGATGGAACGGCCCCGCCCTGCCGCAGTTGCTTTCCGCGGACATTGTTGAGAGCGCCTTCTTTGGTCCGGATGGCTCGGCGTCGCGGCTTCTCATCCAGCGCGCCCCTCCTCCCGACCTCGGCTCAATCCTCGCTGCTCACGCGAGACTTCACGCTGCCTATGACAATGCGTATTCAAAGAGCACTGAAACATCGAGCAGTCCTGCTCGATTAGAGGACAGGGAGAAGAATGTACTGGCGTACGCGGCGCTCGGGCTGTCGAGCAAGGAGATCGCCCAAGAGCTTGGGATTTCAGCGCGTACCGTGGACTACTATGTGGATCTCGCGCGCGATAAGCTAGGGGCTCACAATCGAACCGAAGCGATTGTTCGAGGAATCCTCACGCGCCAGATTTGCGCGCTCAAACTGCCAGGTGAGCGGAAGGTGTAACGCATCATCGTCGTAGCGGAAAGTGCAAGTTGTGGCAGAACGCGGCGCGTGAACACAAGGTCGGCGGGAGAAAGGCAGCTTGCAAAGATGGAGGTGGGCCGGTGGGGACACGGCAAGCGCTTGATCAGGCTTTCACGGAGCCGTAACGCGCAGCCAGTCCATCCACGGCCTGGCCGAAATCCCGAATCGTTTCTTCAATGATCCGCCGTACCGTTTTTACGGAGTCGATACGCCCGCAAACCTGACCGGTCAGCGGAACGGCCGCCTCCATGTCGCCGCCGAAATAGAGTTGCTGCACGCCGGCAAATTCGTTTTTAATGCTCTCTGGTATCTGCTCTTCGATCCGGGACGTGCGTGCCGTGCGCAGGGCGCGCAGCGCTGGGCCATTGCCGCCGCGATTGAGAAAAACGGTGTCCGTTTCGCGGGCACCGACGATGGCGTTCTTCCAGTTGTCGTGAACGGGTGACTCGACCGACGACAACATGCGCGTGCCCATCTGGATCCCCTCGGCGCCCATGGCGAACGCCGCCGCCATGGTGGCACCGTCGCAGAAGCCGCCGGCGGCGATGACCGGAACATCGACCTTCGAGCAGACCAGCGGCAGCAACACCATTGAGGCGACGTCACGCTGATTCTTGAAGCCACCGCCCTCGCTGCCTTCCACGATTAGGCCATCCACGCCGGCGGCGACCGCCTTGAGCGCGCCGGCCAGCGTGGGCACCACATGAAAAACCGTCAGGCCGGCGGCCTTCAGTTCGGCGCAATAGCGCGTCGGGTCGCCGGCGGATGTGGTCACGAAGCGGATTCCCTCATCGACGACGAATTGCACGATGGCTGGGTCACGCACATAAGTCAGGGCAATGTTGACGCCGAACGGCCTGTCGGTCAGTTCGCGCATCTTGCGAATCTCACCACGGATGGTGCCCAGTTCGCCGGATGAGGTCTCGATGATGCCCATGCCGCCCGCATTGGAGACTGCCGCAGCAAGCTGGGCCCGGGCGATCCATCCCATGGGGGCCTGGACGATAGGATGCTGGACGCCAAGCATCGTTGTGACGCGATTGTTTATGGTCATGTCAATTTGTCTCCGCTCGGCAATCCGGGATCGTTGATTGGGCATTTTATTTCGCAACGCCGACTCAATGCAACTGATTGCATATTCAAGGCGCCCCGCCGGTCGGTCGTTTCATCAACGCGTTCCGGCGTTGACGTGGGCAGAAGCCGCATGCTTTCCGGCTGGCTCGCACGAATAATGCGTGCAGGCCCGGCCAGGCAGGCCGGGCCTGCAACCAAGACCGCTTCAGTGTCCAGCTTCGGCCCGCGCGGCCTCAATCGACTCCATCACCACGCGGCGCGCGTCAAACTCCTCCGCGATCTTCTGGTCCTGCGCGAACTGCGCCTCGACGTCGACGTTGGCGAATTCGATCGCGCCCATGTCGGCAAACGCGGCCTGCACGCGCGGGCTCCACAGGCCGATATCCTTGACGGTCGGCACGATCCGGCTGAACAGCCGCTGGCGGAACTGCCGCATGGTCTCGGACTCCCGCACGGCCTTGGCGCACTCTTCGTCCGGCAGGCCGAGCCGGCCCCAGACTTCCTTCTGGTCGAAGCGATCGCGCATCAGGTAGCAGGCCTCGATCACGAAGTCTTCGCGCTCCTTGCGCTCGGCCTCCGTCAGCTGTGGATAATAGCCGCGCAGCGCGGTGCGGCCGAAGGCAACGTGGCGCGCTTCGTCCTGCATCACGTAGGCATTGATCGATGCCGCCAGCGGATTCTTGGAGAAGTCGCGAATGCGCTGGAACGCGGCCAGGGCAAGACCTTCCACCAGCACCTGCATGCCGAGGTAGCAGAAGTCCCAGCGCGAGTCGGTCAGGATGGTTTCAAGCAGCGATTTCAACCCGGACGTGATCGGATAGATGATGCCGACCTTCTCGTGCAGCAGGCGCGAATAGGCTTCCACGTGCCGCGCTTCGTCCATGGTCTGCGTGGCGGCATAGAACTTGGCATCCATCTCCGGCACCATCTGCACGATGCGCGCGGACACCATCAGCGCGCCCTGTTCGCCATGCAGGAACTGCGACAGCGAATGCGCTTGCTGGTGGCGGCGCACTTCGATGCGGTCGTGCTTGCCCATCTTCTCCCATAGCGGCGTGCCGTAGATGGGAATCATCCGGTCATCGAGTTCCTGCGGGTTCTCGGGGTCGAGTTCCTGCGACCAGTCGATCCGGTCGGTAGCGTTCCATTGCTGCTTCTTGCTGGTCTCGTAGAGCTGCAGCAGCTTGGAATTCTCGTTGTCGTATTCCCAGTTGAACTCGGTGGAAACCTGGCTGCCGATCGACCAGCCTGTCTGGACCACCGGCAACGTGTAACGATGAAGGGATGACATGCAATCTCCTTTGGCGCTCATGGGTTTTGACCGTTCTCCCCGCCTGTTTTGCTCACCCTAGCCGGTGGTGGGATCGGTCTTGAATTTGCTTTTGCTTCCGGCTATAAACAGAATCATAATTCTCTTTCTTGTTATATCAAGGGTCCGGCACAGGGCCCGCGGAAGCCAGGAGACATTGATGCAGTTCCACAATCTGACTGTCGCGCAGATCACTTGGGAGACCGAAGACGCCCGTTCCTACGCGCTCTTGGTCCCCGATGCGTTGCAGCAATCCTTCGTGTATCGCGCTGGCCAGCACCTCACCTTCCGGGTAAACGTGGACGGGAAAACACTGCTACGCAGCTATTCGCTTTCCAGCTCGCCCGAGGCAGGCGGCCTTCCGGTCGTCACCGTCAAGCGGATCCCGGGGGGGCGCGCGTCGGGCTGGTTCCATGCGCACGTCGATGCGGGCACGCGACTGGAGGTAAGCGCGCCGACCGGCCGGTTCGTGTGCGAGGACATGGGCGCCCCGCTCTTCTTCTGCGCGGCGGGCAGCGGCATTACGCCGGTGCTGTCGATGATCCGTTCGGCGCTGGCATCCACCAGCTCCGCGATGACGCTCTACTACGCCAATCGGGATGCCGCCAGCACGATCTTCGCGGCGCAGATCGCCAAGCTGTCCCGCGACCATTCCGATCGGCTGGCCGTGCATCTGCACCACGACGACACCGATGGTTTTCCCAAGCGCGGCAAGATTGCTGCCTTGCTCTCGGCGGTGCCACACTGCCAGCTCTATCTGTGCGGCCCCGGGCCATTCATGCAGACCGTGCTGGAGGCCGCTGATGTGGCCGGCATGGGGCCGGGGCGCGTGCATCTGGAGCGATTTGACGCAGCCGCGCAGGAGACCGAGGTGGCAAGCGCGGCGCCAATGCCTGCGCAGGCTTGCGACGCCACGGTAACCCTCGGCGGCGCCCTGCATGTGGTGCGGGTTGCCGGCGGCCAGTCCCTGCTGCAAGCCGCGCTGGCCTGCGGCGTGGATGCGCCCTATGCCTGCGAGGAAGGCTATTGCGGCTCGTGCGCGGCCAAGTGCGTGGATGGCGCGGTCGTCCATGCGCGCAACGATGTTTTCAGTGCTGACGAACTTGCCGCCGGCTGGATCCTGACCTGCCAGGCGCGCCCGCGCCAGGAGCGGCCGGTCGCCATCACCTTTGACGTATGACGCCCGAGATCACGGCCCCCTCCGAGGCTGCGGCGCCAACGCTGCGCGCGGGGCTGAAGCAGCCCCGCCAGGAGAGAAGCGAGGCCACGCTAAGGGCGCTGCTTGCCGCCGGCAGAGCGCTGATCAACGAGGCCGGCAGCCTGACCGGCTTCTCGCTCGCCGATCTCGTGCGGGCTGCGTCCACGTCCATCGGCGCGTTCTATGCACGCTTTCCGGACAAGGAGACCTTCTGCGCGCTGGTGCTGGAAGACACACTGGCGGAGCTGCGCGCCGAGTTGGACTATTCGCTGGCCACGGACCCCGCCTGGAACGCAGGGCCGGCCCACGCGATCTGCACGCGCATCGTCGGCTTCTACATCGGCCTGTTTCGCAAGCACCGTGGCCTGTTTGCCGCATATATGCGGCATAGCCCCGCGCAGAACCCCTTGTGGCAACCCATTCGCGAGGCCAACCGGCAGATCCTGGATGCCATGGTGCCGCGCCTGGCCAGCCGCGTCGCCGCCGGGCGCTTTGCCGGGCCGGACGACGAGACCCGCATTGCGGTCCAGCTTGTCATCAGCGCATTGACCAACATCGTGCTGCATACGCCCAGCGCCCTGGATCTGTACGATCCGCGGCAGGAGCAACGGCTCACCGAGATGCTGCACCGCTACCTTGCCTTGCCAGCGGCGGACGACGTCTCGCCTACGCCTCTGGCAGCATCAGATAGCGGCTCATCATGCGGATCAGGTGGGTTTCCAGCTTGCGTTGCTCCAGGTGCAGCGGGCCCGGATCGTTGAGCAGCAGATTGGCCAGCGTGCCCACTAGGAACTGAATGGCGACGCGCACCTCGAAGTCCGCGGTGCCAGTGCGTGGGGAATCGAGTTGCCTGGCCAGCAATGGCACAAGCAAATCCTGGATGCGGCGGTTGGCCTGCCGCATGGGATTGTCGCCGCCCCCGGTTGCGGAGTAATGCCGCAGGAAGCCTTTGAACAGGCCACGATTCTGGCGAAACTGGCCTACGTAGACGCGTACGATGCGCTCCACGATGGCCGTAGCCGAACCGGCTTGCCAGACTGGATCCCTGGCGATGGATTTCTTCGTGAGCGCTTCGGCCTCGTCCAGTGCCGCCTCAAGCATGATCTGGAGGAACGCCTCCTTGTCCTTGAAGCGGGCATAGAAGGCACCAATCGACGTCTCGGCGGCCTTCACGACGTCATTCAGGGAAATGTCATCCAGGTCGCCGCGCTGCTCAGCCAGCGCACGCCCCGCCTTGATCATGTTGACCAGGTTCTGCTCGCTGCGCGGCTGGCGTGGGGGGCGCATGGCTGGCGGGGTGACGGTGGTTGCGGCAGGTCCCTTTGCGGCTCGCCGCGCGGGCGCGTCCTGGCGAGCGGACGCGCTGGCGGGTGTCGGGGTTTTTCGGCGAATAGGCATGGAGTACAAATAGACGATAAGCGCAAGCAATGCCACATTATGCGGCCTTCTTATTCTTCCGCCAGCAAGCCGAGCACCCTGGCCAGCTCGGTATTCAAGATCGATCGCACTTTTCGCAGCCACTTTCGATCGCACAAAAGCAAAACCCCCCAGTACTTTCGTACTGGGGGGTTTCAAGGGAGAGCCTGGCGATTACCTAC
>NZ_JBXASU010000167.1:0-5965 GCF_058809705.1 Cupriavidus sp. MPR-AND1C
GCCGGAAAAGACGTGCCAGTGGGCGGTTCGGGGTGGCCTGGATCTGATGGGTGGCGGCCAACACAACAACACAGGGTGTTCGCGCATGTGCGACAGGTAGTGGCTCTTGCGGCGCCATCGTGCCGCTGGCGTGGCTTGCCGGCGTTGATGCAAAGCACGAGGGGTTTGCGATTGGCGTGAGTGCGCACTAGTATCCATCGTGGGCAGGTACTCGCTGTAGACGGGCGAGTGGGCGCTCAATGCGCAACTTCGCGCAATCACGTCGTGGCTGCATCGATGCCTAGCATTCCAGACCTGATACGTACCTTCCAAAGCGGTGGTCTGTCGCACGACGAACTGTTGGCCCGCATCGACAGCACCTTGGCCGTGGACCAGGCAAGCGCCACGCAGCTAGCGGACATGCTCAGCGAGGAGAACACCCGCTTCCCGCTGCCGCCTGGCGTTTATGAAGAGGTGTTGCGGCGCATCGAGCGCCGCGGGGCAACCCAGTTCGAGGATGGCGGCGAGGAAACCCGCGTGCAGACTGGCCGCGCCGGCATGGCGTCCGCGCCTTCCTTGCCATCGCAAGCGCCCGCGAGCGATCAGGCGATTGGCGGGGCGGAGCAGACCAAAGGGGTGGGCGATACCTTGAATGGCCGCTTCGTGCTGGAGGAGTGCCTGGGCGTGGGCGGCATGGGGACGGTCTACAAGGCGCTCGACCTGCGCAAGCTCGAGGCCTCGGACCGCAAGCCGTACATCGCCATCAAGGTCCTCAATGTGCAGTTCCGCGGTCATCCGAAATCGCTGATCGCGCTGCAGCGCGAGGCGCGCAAGGCGCAGACGCTGGCGCACCGCAACATCGTGACGGTCTATGACTTCGACCGCGATGGCTCGGTGGTTTACCTGACCATGGAGTACCTGTCGGGCAAGTCGCTCAATCGTGTCTTGCGCGCGCCAGACTTCGCCGGCATGCCTTACGCCAAGGCGCTGCCGATCATCACCGGCATGGGCCGGGCCTTGTCCTATGCGCACGAGCGCGGCTTTGTCCACTGCGACTTCAAGCCCGCCAATGTCTTCCTCACCGATAGCGGCGAAGTGAAGGTGATCGATTTCGGCATCGCGCGCGTTTTCCAGCAACCGGCGGACGACGCGGACCCGACCGTGTTCGACCCCGGCACGCTCGGCGGCATGACCCCCGCCTATGCCAGCCCCGAGATGTTCGAGCATCGCGAGCCGGATCCGCGCGACGACATCTACGCGCTGGCCTGCGTGACCTATGAACTGCTGACTGGAAGGCACCCCTATGAGCGGCTGTCGGCCAACCAGGCGCGCGGCGCCGGCCTCAAGCCACAGCGCCCCAAGGTGCTCAGCCGCGGGCAGTGGCGCGCACTGCGCGCGGCGCTGTCTTTCGATCGCGCGACACGCACGCCTACCGTGGCGCGTTTCCTGGCCGACATGGGCACCGAGCGCCACGGTGGCATGCCAATGGCCAAGCTGGGCGCCGCGTCCGTGGCCGGCGTGCTGCTGGCCGGCGGGCTGGGTTACTACGTGTGGCGCGCGCGCACCACGCAGGAGGGGCAGCAGCCTGCGGCGCAATCCGCGTCAAGCGCGGTGGTATCGGCCCCCCCCCAAGCCGCAGTGACGCCATCCGCCACGCCGGGGGCGCCGCCGTCGGCGCAACCGAGCGAGGAAGCCCGGCGCGAGCGCGCGCTCTCCATGCAGGCCGTGACGCCGGTGCTGGCACGCGCGCCTTGCTCGCTGCTGTCGGCCACCGGGCAGGACCACGCACTTCAGGTGCGTGGCTACGTGGCGGAGCGCTTTGGCATCAAGCGCCTGAAAGAGGAGCTGAGCGCGGTGCCCGGCGTGCAGACGCTGAACCTGGACGTGCAGGCGCTGGGTGATGACAAGTGCGACGTGGTCAAGCTGATCTCGCCTTACTGGTCGGGGCGCCGCAGCGCAACCGCGCTGACCACGATCCGCACCCGGGCGCCCGGCGCGCAACTCACGGAGGGAACGCCACTGATCGTGGATATCACCACGCCGCCTTACGACACCTATGTCTACGTCGACTACTACATGGCCGATGGCAAGGTCGTGCATATGGTGCCAAGCCAGCGCGCCAAGGCCAACCAGGCACCCGCCAGCTACACCGCTGCCGTGGGCAGCCTCGGGGACTGGGTGATCTCGAAGCCGTTCGGCACGGAGCTGATCGTGCTGATCACTACGCCTGCGCCCCTGTTCGACGCGTTGCGCCCCGAGTCGGAGTCCAGGCAGGACTACCTGCGCGCGCTCGACAGGCAGCTGGGCCCGATGGCGGCGAAGCACGGAGAAAGCCACATCGGTGCCGACATGGTGCAGATATCCACCAACCCGCGCTAGCCAGGCAAGGCGCAGCGGCTACTTCAGGTCCCGCACGACGCGAAAGCCGTTTTGCGACTGGCGTACGCTCGCGCTGTACTTGAAGCGGGTGGAGGAGAGCATGTAGCTCGCGCCTTCACGCCATGAGCCGCCACGGATCACGCGCACGCCGCAGCCGGGCTCGTCCCAGGCGCGTCCGTCGGCAGGCGCGTTCTTGTAGGAGATGTGCCAGCAGTCGGCGACCCATTCCCACACGCTGCCGTTCATGTCGTGGAGGCCGTAGCCATTGGCGGCAAAGGAGCCGACGTTGGCGGGCGCGTCGGCATTCCACGGTTCGCCGCAGTCCTTGCAGTTGGCCGTGCCTTTGCGCATCTGGTCGCCCCACCAGTAGAGTGTCGCGGTGCCGCCCCGGGCGGCGTACTCCCACTCGGCTTCGGTTGGCAGGCGGTAGTGCTTGCCGCTGACCTTGCTCAGCCAGGCGACGTACTGCTGGGCATCGTCCCAGCTCACATCGCGCACGGGGGCGTTCCTCGGCGCGTTGGCGACGGTGGCGATGCGCTGGCATGCCCCCGCATCAGCGCAGGCCCCCCATTGTTCCACCGTGACTTCGTACTTGCCGATCGCGAAGGGCTGGCCGATGGTGACGTGATGCGGCGGCTTCTCGGTCGGGTCACCGCCGTTGCTGCCCATGATGAAGCTGCCCGCCGGCAGGCTGTGCAGCACGGGACAGCCCGGGCAGTCCTTGACCTCGACTGGCTTGATCTCGACTATCACGGCGCCGGCCGCGGCAGTTCGTTGCGTGGTGGGTACGCTCGCGGTCGGGGCGGGCGGCGCGGATGCGGCAGGCGCGGTTGGTGACGGCGCGGCGGGCGGCGCCTGCACCTTGCCGGACTGCGCGCGCGCGGGCGGCGGCGTGACGGCGCCTTGCGCGGTGGCTTGCCCGGCTGAGGCGCCTGGCGTGCGAGCACGCTCGGCAGGCGCCCCGGCCTGCGGCCCGGCCGCGCGCAGCCGCTCGATCCTGGCGCGCGCCAGCGGCGCGAAGCGGCCGTTCGGATAGGCCTTAAGGTAGGCCTCGTAGTCACTTGCGAAATTGCTGTTCTTGATGGAGTCCCAGAAGCTGAGCTCGTACTGCTCGTCGCTGTCCTTGGGAAGGATGCCGCGATGCTGCGCAAGGATCGGCGGATCGGCTTGACTTCGTGCGGGCGTGAAGGCTGCGTTGTCGTTGTCCTTTTCGCTGGAGGCCGCAGTGTTTGCCGCGAACCGGAGCGGGGCGGGTAAAGACGATGATATCCACGGTTGCTGCCGCCGCCCGGTATTCTGGCTCACGATTTCACCAGCCCGGAGCAGGGCGGCCTCGGCATCAAGGCCGGGCATGCGCATCGTACGCAGTAAGGCGGCGGTGAACGCACCGTGCCGCGCCCCCTCGGCCGCCACGGCGCCGGGGGCCGTGGCATAGGCGATCAGCGTGTTGGCGGGGGCGGAGGGTGGCTTGACGGCACTGCCGCGATAGGGGTTGTCCAGGCAGCTATCGAGGATTACCACGTTAAGCATGTCCGGCCTTGGCGCCGACATGCTGGCCAGTACGGCGTCAAGCGCGGTGCCCGCGGTGAGCAAGCGGCCAGGTGCACGGCTGCCGGCATCGACGGGAATCATCACCGGGGTGTCCGCGACCTCGATGCCGTGCCCCGCGAAATAGAACAACCCCGTGCCGCCCGCCTGCAGGCGCTGCTGGAATTCGGCAAGGGCGCGCGCCATGCCTTCCCGGTCCAGGTTCTCGCGGAGCGTGACGTCGAAGCCGAGCGCGGCCAAGGTGCGGCGCATTGCCCGGGCGTCATTGGCGGCGTTGGGCAGTGGCTCGTCCACATAGGCGCCGTTGCCGATGACCAGGGCGAGGCGCCTGCCCGGAGCGCTCGCGGGGGCGGCGGCCGGGTGCTTTGTTGCTTGGAGGGGGGGGGTTGGCGTGTCGATGCCGGCTTCGGCGCGCACGGCCGCAGCCAACCCGAGCAGGCACACGACAAGGAATTTTCGCCACATATGCAGGCCTTGTTCGTACGGCGCCGAAGTGCATCGGCGGTCCACGTGCCAACGGCGTGACGCGGCACGCGAGAGCGATGATGCCCGGCCATCACCTGGCCGGCCCGCCTTGTCCTTTGCGCTCACAGGATGCAGCGCTAGCGGCACTGGGCTGGCTCAATCAACCATAGCACAGCGATTGTGAATCCGGAGGTGCTTCGCAACACCGGGTGGCGTAGCAAGCTCACAGCCGCGCGGCGCCTACGCGGCGCAGGGTCTCGCCAAGTATCTTTTTGCCGTTTTCCGTTCTAAGCTGAATGACGAAATTGGATGACGAAATGCAGCGCGCCGGCCTGAAGCCAATCAACGAATCGGCCAAAAGCCGAGTACCAATAGCAAGAATTCACCGCGTTTCGAGACAAGCTGTTCGGGAGGGCTAACGTATGCACAGACGAACCGTGCTAGGCACATTGGCAGCGTCGCTGCTGGCTCCGTTGCCTTCGATCTCGTTGTCCACGACATCCCCACCCAATGCCGAGGTCTACATCATCTGGCCGCCCGACGGCGCCGTGATCGATGGCGGCAAATTCTGGGTGCGCATGGGCCTGCGCAATATGGGGATCGCCCCCAAGGGCGTCGACATGGCCAACGTCGGCCACCACCACCTGTTGATCGACACGGACCTGCCGCCCATAGACAAGGAGATTCCGAATGACCGGAACCACCTGCACTTCGGCGCTGGCGAGACCGAGGCGCGGATCGAGTTGCCGCCGGGCAAGCACACCTTGCAGTTGCTGCTCGGCGACAAGGATCACAAGCCCCACGATCCGCCGATCTACTCCAGGAAGATCACCATCACCGTTCGATAAGGCCCCGGGCCGCCTTGCCGGCGGCACGATACGGGAGACAGTCCATGCGTAAGCTCATTCCGGCTGCTGCGCTCGCCGCCAGCCTGCTTCTGATCGGTGGCATGCCGAGCAGCGCAATCGCGGACGCCACGCCCGCGCCCGCCCATGCCTACCTGTACATCGGCTTTCCCAACAACAACCAGGTCCTGCCGGCGGGCAAGCCGATCAAGGTGTGGTTCGGGCTGCGCGGCATGGGTGTCGCGCCGCGCGGCGTGAAATTTCCAAACAGCGGCCATCATCATCTGCTGATCGATACCGATCTGCCGCCCATGGACAAGGAAATCCCAAACGACCGCAACCATCTGCATTTCGGCGCCGGCGAGACGGAGACCACGATCGAGCTGCCGCCGGGCAAACATACCTTGCAACTGCTGATGGCCGACGACAAGCACATTCCGCACAACCCGCCGATCTACTCCAAGAAGATCACGATCTACGTGAAGTAACGCCGATCGTTCATTCAGGTTCGCGCTTTTTTCGCGGTGCCGCATTACGAGCGCCGTGCGCGCATCGCTGCTGATCTTATTGCGCGCACGGCCAGGCGGCGCTCGCTGCACAACTCCCCCGTGACTTCATTGCAGCGGCCGCGCGCGTCGCACGGGGCGATCGTTTGTCGTCAGCGAGCAAACACATGGTGTCTGTTGTGTTGGCCGCCACCCATCAGATCCAGGCCACCCCGAACCGCCCGCTGGCACGTCTTTTCCGGT
>NZ_JBXASU010000168.1:0-5841 GCF_058809705.1 Cupriavidus sp. MPR-AND1C
GCTCGCGTTGGCAAGGCCGACCCGTACACGGACGGTGCCCGCATCGTAGCCGGCCTGGACCGCACTGGTGTGTCGGCCAGCCCGGCCCGCAGCGTTGACGCTTATACCGACGGCGCCCGCAGCGGCAAGTTCGACCCGTACACCGAAGGCGCACGCGTTGGCAAGGCTGACCCGTACACCGATGGTGCCCGCATCGTAGCCGGCCTGGATCGCAGCGGCGTCTCCGCTAGCCCGGCCCGCAGCGTAGACGCCTACACCGATGGCGCGCGTGGCGGCAAGTTCGACGTGTTCAGCGAAGGCGCCAATGCCTGAGCGCGGCAAAGGCATCCCGGCGATCGCCGCCTGGATGCCCGATAGCGGTTGGGAAACAGAGTGAGCGTGAAATAGAGTGGGGGTGCATCATGAATTTACGGGACAGCTTCCTGATCCTGGCCGGCTGGGTGGTTCTCTGCGTCGCCAGTGGCTCTGCCATCACCGTGGTGGCGCAAGTGCTCCCGGCTTGAGCCGGCATGGGGGTGCTGATAAGCGCAATGAAGGCGTAACTTAGGGCCACAACTAAGCTGCCTTGTTGCGACCGCACACGAAATTGGCTTGAGGATCTATCGATAGATAGATAAGATCACGCTATGAAAACGCAATCCGTACGCGAACAACTGCTCGAACACACGCTGGTGCTTATCCGCCGGCGCGGTTTCAATGGTTTCAGCTATCGCGACCTGGCCGAGCTGGTCGGCGTGAAGACCTCGAGCATCCATTATTACTTCCCCGCCAAGGACGACCTGGTGCTGGAGGCGGTGAAGGAATACAGCGCCCGCATCGCCGAGCGGCTGCGCAGCGTGGATTCCTCGCTTTCCCCTGCCGCGCAGGCCGAGGGCTACCTCAACTTCCTGCGTACCGCGGCCTGCGGCGACCAGATCTGTCTCGCGGGCATGTTGTCCACCGAGACGCTGTGCCTGCCGGAGTCGGTCCACGCCGAACTCAAGGCGTTCTACCGCATGAACGAGAACTGGCTGATGGGGCTGATCGAGCGCGCGCAGAAGGATTACGGCAAGGTCTACCCGGTGACGGCTCGCGCGCTGGCGCAGGTGATCTACGGCGCGCTGCAGAACGGCTTGATCGTTGCGCGGCTGTTTGGGGCGCCTGAGCGGCTGGAGTCCGCCGCGGACCTGCTGATGGCTTCGGTATCCGAGTAGTACGTATTGCTGACAAGCCTGAAGCAATAGCCGAAGGCGCCGAACAGGCCAAAGCCGCGCGCCATGACGACGGCTGTCGCTCCCTACTCCCCTCAGGGGGAGAGCGGAGTAGGGCAGCGCCGAGCCGGCTTTGTCAACAAGTTGAGCCGACCTGTCGAGGTCGGCTTTTTGTTTGCCGCCGCGTTTTCAATCCGCTGCGCGCTTCAGCACCTGCCACTTCTCGTCGGACTCCTGCACGCGGCCGTCGTGCGCCAGCTTGAGCAGGTGCGCCAGCAGCGAGCGCTTTGCCACCGGGAGCATGCGCTGGGGCACGTCGTCGTAGACGCGCAGGAGCAGGGCGTCGATGCCGGTTTCGCCAAGCTCTCGCAGCGCGTTGAGCACCTTTGCCTCGCGCTGCATGCGATGGCGGATCAAGGTGCGGATGGCATCCGCGGGCCGGGGCATCAGGAAGCCGTGGCCGGGCGCGAGCCATTCCAGGTCTTCGTCCTGCAGCGCGGCCAGCGAGGCCAGGTACGCGTGCATGTCGCCATCGGGCGGATTGATGACGACGGTGGAGCCCTGCATCACGTGGTCGCCGGTGAACAAGGTCTTTTCTTCCTCGAGCAGGAAGCAAAGATGATTGGATGCATGTCCCGGTGTGTGGACCACGCGCAGCGTGCAGCCTTCGCCAAGCGCCAGGCGCTCGCCGTGCGCCAGGATGCGCTCGGGCTGGAAGGTCTGGTCCTGGCGTGGCGTCTGCGGCGCGGGACGGCCCAGCACCGGCGCGCCGGTGGCGGCTTTGAGGCTGGATGTCGCCGGCGAGTGGTCGATGTGCGTGTGGGTAGCCAGGATCCAGCGGATCGGCCCGGGCGCGGCCGCCAGCACGGCGTCCACATGGGCTTCGTCGTCGGGGCCCGGATCGATCACGGCCCATTCGTTGCGCGCGGGATCGCCCACAAAGTACGTATTGGTGCCGGGCCCGGTCATCACGCTGCCATTGCCGGCCGTGACGCGCCAGATGCGCTCGGACAGGCGCACCGCGGCACCGGTCGCCAGCTCATAGCGCGCATGGCCCTGGCCTAGCGGGTCGATGCGCTCGATCTCGGCATAGGCGGGCTCGCTGGGCAGCACGGGCCGCAGGCCGCCACTGCCCTGGGCCAGGCGCGGCATGATGCGCGCAATGTCGCGCAACTGCGCCGCGTGGTCAAAGCAGGCCTGGGCGGTGTCGAAGCGGGCAATCGATGCCAGCGTGCGCCGCGTGACGGCCACCAGCTTCAGGCCGCGCGCCGGATCGATGGCGTCGCCCGGGCGTATCCAGAGATGCTCCACGGCCTCGTCGCCATCGTGCGTGGCGGACTGCCCGGCGGGCGCCATGGCCACGAAAAAGCGCGTGTCGAAGCGCTTGGGCAAGCCGGGTGGCGTCAGCCAGTGGCTGTGATATGCCAGGCGGTCCACCGCCAGGCGCACGCCAAGCCGCTCGCAGAGCTGCGCCATGCCTGGCCCGCCGCGCCGCGCGGACTGCCGCAGCCATGCCTGCTGCGTGGCGTCGAGCGTGTCCAGCGCGATCAACTCGCCGCCGGCATCGCTCGCAAACAGCAGGCCGGCTTCCTCGAAACACTCGCGCACGGCCGCCAGGTAGAAATCCAGGCCGCCGTCAGGCAGCTTGAGACGTGCGCTGGCCGCGGCATCGTCCAGGCCGGCGCAGGCCTCGTGCAGGGTTTTGTCCTGGGGGTCGAGCGTGCCGCCGGGAAAGACGAAGGCGCCGCTGCTGCGGTCGTCGTTGCGCTCGGCGCGGCGCACCAGCAGCACTTCCATGCCGGCCGCGCCATCGCGCACTACCAGGATGCTTGCGGCCTGGCGCAGTGAGGGGGGGCGTGAGGGAGGGGGGCTTCCGCTCTGTTCTTGTTCGCGCATGTGGGGCGGTTCCTGATTGACTGGCTAGGATCAGGCGACAGTGTAGCGGCATCGCACGGTTATGCCACCAAGGGAAAGCGAGACGGTAAGCCGTTGGCGGGGCCGTCCCGCACTTGCGGGCAGGACGGCTGTGGCGGTGATGACTAGTTGGAGGACGTTTTGTTCATCGCGGTGAATTGCTGCGTGAGGTAGGTCTTGGTGGAGTTCATCCGGGTCATCATCAGGTCAAGCTGCTGGAACTGCGCGCGATAGCGCGACATCGTGGCGTCGATCCCCGCGGAGGTGCGGGTGTAGGTGCTGTCGAGGTTCTTCAGGTTGGTGTTGAGGCCTTCGGTGGCCGTCGTCAGCGCGCCCTTTGCAGCGCTGAACGATTTCACCATGTCCGCCAGCTGATTGCCATAGCCGGACTTGCCGTCGGCACCGCTGAACAGCTGCGCCGCGCCGGTCCGGTTGGTGGTGAGCGCCTTGTTCAGCTTGGCGGTGTCGAGCCCCATGGAGCCGTCGGCCTTGAACGAGATCCCGATCTGGGTCAGGTTGACAAGGCTGGAGTCGCTGGTGCCGGTCTGCGGCGTGTTGAACACGGAACGCAACTGGTTCTGGATTGTGCGCAGCGTTGCGTCGCCCAGCAGCGGCGACTGCGTGCCCTTGTTGCTCTTGTCGAAGGCGGACAGCTTCGCGGCGGTGCTTTGCAGCGTGTTGTAGGCCGTGACAAAGCTCTGTACGGCGGTAGCCATCGTCCCGGTGTCGGTGACGGCGGTCACCGTGCTGTCGCCCTTGCTCAACAGGTTCAGCGTCAGGCCCGGCGCGGCGCCTTGCACCGAGTTGGTCGGGCTGCTCACGTCGATGCCGTTGATGTTCAGCTTGGCATCGAGGGCCTCGATGTTCTGCTTCATCGCCTTGGTGCCGGCCGGGTCATACGCCAGCAAACCGGCAATGGTGCTGGGGTCGCCGGCGCCGTTGCTGTCCACGGAGATGCGCATGCTGGATTTGGCGCCCGTGGTGTTGGACGTCAGCACCATGCGGTACGGTGTGCTGCCGCCATCGTTGACGATGCTGGCGGTCACGCCGGCATTGGACGCATTGATCGCATCGCGGATGCCGGTCAGCGTGTTGTTGGTGCCGTTGATGTTGATCGAGGCGGGCTTGCCGGTGCCGGGCGTGAAAACGGCGCCCTCGGTGGTGCCGAACTCGATCGTGATCTTGGCGCTGCCCAGCAACTGGCCCGTGCTGTCGGAGATGCCGTTGGACACCAGCGTCTGCGACTGCGCCAGCTGCGACACCTTGACCGCATAGGTGCCCGCCAGCGCGGACTTGTCGGCCACGACGCCCAGCACGCCGGTGTTGCTGGAGGTGGTCGTGGTGCTGTTGTACAGGCTCGCCGTGCCAAGCGCGCTGGCGGCATTCTGGAACGAAGCCAGCGCCCCTTGCAGCAGACCATAAGCGGAGAGCTTTGTGGTGTGGACGGTGGCTTTCTTGGTCAGGGCAGTGAGCTTGGTCTCTTCCGCCTTTTGCAGATTGTCCAGCAAGGTGCTCAGGTCCAGCTGCGACCCGACGCCTATCGAGGAAATAGCCATGGTTGCAATCCCTTAATTGCATGTTGGAGGAGGTCGGCCCGCCGAAGCGGCCCGGCTAGTCAGGAGAGCCAGTTGCGTGCGGATGATACGGCCGGCACGCAGGGCTTCCTCGGGCGAGGTACTGATCGATGGCGTCGCCATAGGCGTGCGCTGTATTGCGACAAGCCGCTGGTTCCTGGCAGGAAATCCGGTGCCCGTGGCCTGGCTGTCGCGTCGCCCTTGAGGTTGTCGACACGAGGGTAGATACGAGTACGCCGGGACAGCCGTGGGACGCCACTGGCCATTAAGATGTTGCTGACTGCACCCCGGCTCGCCGATCTGTCGGCTGTGTGCGCCGATCTTGTCCTCGTTTCGCGCTGAAGATGAGCGCATCGACCGAAAACCAGGGGGTAATCCCGATCGTGTGCTTCACTCTTCACGCTCAAGATCGTAGCGGCGCGGGCTTGGGGCCAATTGAGTGAATAAGGGGTGAAAGTCCGCGCATATCGTTTGGGCCGGCGCCGCGCACGGCGTGTGGCCCACCGCAGCGAAATCCAGCGGCGAGCCTGCAAAAAAATGCACTGCGGGAGCGTCCGTTTGCTATTCAGTTTGAGAGGGAGACGCCGATATGGACCGCAAGGGTTTGCTCGATGCAGCGATGGTACTGGAGGACCTGGCCGCCGGCCTGCAGCCTGACCCGGCGCGCCTGGCGGCTGGCGCGCAGGCGCTGGAGGTCATGCACGCCGACCACCCCTCGTGGCGCGACATGACCGACGCCGCGTTCGGCCTGCAGGCGCTGGCCGCGGGTGGCGCGCTTGGCCTGGACGCAAAGGGGCGCGCACGCGCGGCCCGTCTGGCGGAGGTCGTGCGCAGCCTGGTCGATCCGTTGTAGGACCTGCCGGCGGCGGTGCCTGAGACTGTTTCAACATGAAGCGAAGCGGTTCTGGCCAGGCGCGCAGCCGCGGATAGTACAAGTGGATCGGCCAAGGCCGCGCAACGACGCCGGCATCTTTTGGAAATGGCCTCTAAGCCAGCGACAGGACGATGACCGCCGCGCCGATGACGGCAACCAGATCCTCGATGACCGCCGCCGGCAGGTTCCTGCCGAGTATCGCCGCAAGGCGCGCGCGCACCGCCGCGCCGCCGAGCGTGCCGATCGCCGCGCCCGCGGTGCCAAGAATACCCCCTCCCACCAGCATGCC
>NZ_JBXASU010000169.1:0-5816 GCF_058809705.1 Cupriavidus sp. MPR-AND1C
GTTTCGGTAAATGGGGATGGGGTAGCCCATGGTGTCATGTGCTGGACCGTATTTAAGAGCCGGGGCTCTTGGGCGCGCCACCGTTGGGCTGCCAATTGGCGACCTTGGCAATCTCTTCGATTGCCGTCTCATTGGGCACGCCATCATCGTTCGTCAGACCGAACCTTGACGCACTTTCACGCAACCACTTGAGCAGGGCTTGCTTAGGGTGCTTGCCTTCCGGCGCCGTTACTGCTTCCCAGGCGTAGACTGCCGCAGCGAGCTTCGGCGCATAGCGGCCGTTACCCGGATCAAGGTAATTTGAGCCAGCAGATGTGTTGGGGAAGAAGAAGCCAGATTTGGCGCCACGCCGCATCAGCCAATCGGTCAAATCATCGCGTGACACCGTACTGAGGGTCCAATCCGGAAAGGGCCTGTAGATGCAGCTATGGTCGGGCGCTAATTCTTCATCTTCATCGGCAGTACTGCCCGGCTCATATTGAGAGTCGGTGCATTCCGCGAGATCGATCTCGTTGAGCATTTCGGCATACCCATACTCGCGTGCCGAGTATCGGAGCGACGCCTTCATGCGATTGTTGTTGATCGCCTGTGTCAAGGCATGCAGTGCGATATGGTAGTCGGGATAACGGTCTTGGAAGTCGGGGTCTGTCTTGCAACTCTCAAGTTGAATTGGGTCGTAGCCTGCCACGAGTGCAGCCGCATGAGCGACACTAAAGTCCTCATGAAGGTTCCACAGCGGGGGGATTTCCGTGATCGCGTTGCGGCCCTCATTGGGTTTGGAAGAACTGTCCATCTATACTCCTTCGGTTGGTTGGTTGGGTTTCATCTAAACATTGGAATCTCTCCGTTTTCGTGCGTTTGACGTAGTTTCGCAAAGGACGGTACGCGAACAAGCGGCTGCAGCATTGCTTTTTTCACAGTGGCATACCGTAGTGAAGGACGATGGATTGTATCGGCGCTGCCTGGAAGGCGGCCGCCATCAGGCTACTGCGTGGGGTGTTGGCAACGCGGCACCGCGCTTGAGATCATCGAGGTAGTCCGCCCACGCCTGCATCATTGCCCGCCGCTCCTTGATAAAGCGTGTGCGGTTGTACGCGCCGCCAAGCGCATCGGGCACGGCGTGGGCCAGTTGATGCTCGATGACCTCAGGCTTCTGGTGTAATTCTTCGTGCAGGATTGTCCGCGCCATCGCTCGGAATCCGTGGCCAGTAATCTCGGTTTGCGTGTCATACCCCAGCCGTCGTAGTGCCGCATTGATTGCAGCCTCGCTCATGGGGCGCTGGGCCGTGCGCGCACCAGGGAACACGTATTGCCCATTTCCAGTCAGCGCGTGTAATTCGCGCAGGATGGCCACAGTCTGAGAGGCAAGGGGGACTAGGTGATCGGTTTTGGTCTTGGTGACGCGATAGCGCCACTCGGCCCGGTTTAGGTCAATCTGTGCCCACTCGGCTTTGCGAAGCTCTCCTGGGCGCACGAACACCAGTGGGGCCAGCTTAAGCGCGCACAGGACAGGGAACGTGCCGCTGAATCCGTCGAACGCGCGCAGCATCTCACCTACCTTTGCCGGTTCGGTAATCGCGGCAAAGTGTGTTTCGATAGCTGGTGGAATCGCGCCGATCAGATCTTTGGCCGGGTCAGACTTCGCTTTGCCCTCCTTGATTGCATACCGGAATACCCGGCTGATTTCTGAGCGGACTCGGTGGGCGGAGAAGCGAGCGCCCCGGTTGTCGATTCGCTTCAGTACGGCCAGGATCTCTGGCGCGTCGATCTGGGTGATGGGTCGGCTGCCGATCCAGGGAAACACGTCATTCACCAGGCGGGCCAAGGTCTTGATGTGTTGCGCTTCCTCGACCGTGCTCTTGCGCTCCTCCAGCCAGTCACGCGCCACAGCCTCAAACGAGTTGTCTGCAGCCAGTTTGGCGGCCCGCTGCTCGGCTTTCTTCGCGTCGCCCGGGTCCACACCGGCCGCGATCTTTTCGCGCGCCGTGTCGCGCTTCTTACGCGCCGCCGCGAGTCCCACGTCGGGGTAGACGCCCAGCGACAGCAGTTTCTCCTTGCCCGCCATCCGGTACTTCAGTCGCCAATATTTCCCGCCGGCTGGGGTGACTTGTAGGAATAGCCCGCCGCCATCGAACAGCTTGAGGGGCTTGTCAGTGTCCTTGACTGCCTTGATCGCGTTCCTGATTGCTACGTCAGTAGTAGGCATGGCGGGGTATGAGTCGCGGTGGATGGATTCGCCTTGCACCCGCCTACATGCCCCCACGCGTATGGGGGGCGATTGGGGGTACATTTTCCCGCGAAGGAAGCACTTTTCACGGAATACCCCCAAATGTACCCCCAATGTACCCCCGCTGTCATTGGACGTTCATGGACTATGCGGGAAGCAAAAAACCCCGCAAAGCTGTGCTGGGCGGGGTTTGGCGGATTGCTTGGGACTACTTGGGATTAGTCCTTGGTGCCCGGGGTCGGACTCGAACCGACACGCCTTGCGGCGGGGGATTTTGAGTCCCCTGCGTCTACCTGTTTCACCACCCGGGCTGAGTGGGTGCTGGCGGATTTGCCGGGAGTCCGGCGTGCCAGCACGGTGCTGAGCCGGGAATTATGCCGCAAATCCTGCCAGGCCACAACTAGCCCCGGTAGATGGCCCCCAGCGCGTCCCATCCGCAGCCCCAGCGCCTGCGCTTGTCTCGCGTCGCCCGGCTGCGATCGCAGGATTCAGGCGGCTTGCGGGCGGTACAGCGGATGAAACTGGCCAAGGGGGGGCGGCGGCCCGATATCCGGGAAGTTGTCGATATCTGGCGCTGTGCGAACTCGCTAGCATGCTGGCAGCCGCGGCGCCGCCCGGTTTCGCTCATCCACCCCGGAGCCATATGTCAGCCCAGCCCTCCCTCGCCAGCCTTGCACGGCTGCCGTCGCAGGATCCCGCCTTCTATGCGCGCGAATACAACAACCGGGCCAACGTGCCCGACAACGCCACCCACATGGCCCACTGGGCGGAGTTGTCGCGGCAGGTGCGCAAGCGCGCCGGCTGGCTGGAGGACCTGAGCTATGCCGGTGCCGAGCCTGGCCCGCACGCAGCGGACGAGCGGCTCGACTACTTCCCGGCCGAGCCAGGCGCCACCGATGGGCCGCCGCCGCTGCTGGTGTTCGTTCACGGCGGCTACTGGCGCGCGCTGGACAAGCGCGACCACAGCCTGGTGGCCAATGCGCTGCCGCGCTGCGGCGTGTCGGTGGCGGTGATCAATTACTCGCTGTGCCCGGCGGTGACGGTGGAGACCATCGTGCTGCAGGCTGTGCGCAGCGTGGCCTGGCTGTACCGGGAGTCCGGCCGGCTTGGCCACGACAAAGCGCGCATCTTCGTGGGCGGGCATTCCGTCGGCGGCCACATGGCCGCGATGATGCTCACCACGCTGTGGCCGCGTGTAGGCCGCGATCTGCCGGCCGACCTGGTCAAGGGCGTGGTCTCGGTCAGCGGCCTGCATGACCTGGAGCCGCTGCGCCGGGCCGACTTCCTGCAGGTCGACCTGAAGCTGTCGGCGCGCGATGTTGACCGGCTCTCGCCGGCCTTCCTGCCGCCGGCCACGGACGCGCCGCTGGTCACCGCGGTAGGCGGGCTGGAGCCGGGCGAATACCATCGGCAGACCGACCTGCTGCGCGCCGCCTGGCTCGCCAACGCGCAGGCACCGGGCGCGGCGCATGTGCCGATGCCAGACAGGCACCATTTCAACGTGATGCATGATTTTGCCGACGGCGACAGCCCGTTGCTGCTGGCTGTGCGGCGGATGATGGGGGTGGCTTAGCGCCTCCTCTTTGGCCAGTCTTCGCCCACTCCTCGGCCACTAATCGGCCACTCCTCGGCCACTAATCGGCCATTCAGCCCTCCAGCACCCGCAGCAGCGACGACGTATCGTCCTTGCCCCAGCCCTTTTCCATCAGCGTGCCGAGCTGGCGCGAGGTGGCTTGCATGGCCGGCAGCTCCAGCCCGAGCTGGCGCGCAATCTCCGCGGCCAGGCCGAAGTCCTTGTCGTGCAGCCGCGCTTCGATACCGGGGGCAAAGTCGTGAGCGACCATCTTCGGTCCCATCATGTCGAGCATGCGGCTGCCGGCCATGCCGGTGGCCATGGCTTGCAGCACGCGCGCGCTGTCTACCTGCTGCGCCTGCGCGAAGCGCATGGCTTCGGCAATGCCTTCGATATTGACCACCTGCGCGATCTGGTTGCACAGCTTGGCGACTTGCCCCGCGCCATGATCGCCGATGTGGGTGATGGTCTTGCCGAGCAGCGCGAGCAGCGGCCGCACGCGCTCCAGCGTCTCGGCCTTGCCACCCACCATGATGGTGAGGCTGGCGGCCTCGGCGCCGACGGTGCCGCCGGAGACCGGACAATCCAGTGCTTCGATGCCGCGCTCGGCCAGCCTGGCGGCGATCTCGCGGGTGGTGATGGGCGAGATGGTGCTGTGGTCGATGCAGATGGTGCCCGGCGCCGCGCCTTCGATCACGCCGTGCTCGCCCAGCAGTACGGCCTGCACGTCTTGCGATGACGTGACGTTGGTAAACACCACCGAGGCGCCGTGCGCGGCTTGCGCCGGCGTGGTGCAGGGCACGGCGCCAAGCGCGCGGGCCGCGTCGGCGGCTTCGGGGCGGCGCACGTACGCGCGCACGGCGTGGCCGCCGGCGAGCAGGTGGCGCACCATCGGCGTGCCCATGGCGCCAAGGCCGATAAAGCCAATCGTCGTCTTGCTCATCTCAAATATCCTTCCCTATCCTTACTTGTCTGACGCGTAGGCAAACTTGCCGTCGCGGATCACACCCATCACGCGCGAGCGCTGGTCAAAGCCCTGATGGTCCTTCGCGCTCAGGTTCATCACGCCGTTGGGAATGGTCAGGTTGGTGGTCGTCTCCAGCGCATCGCGCATGGCGTGGCGGAACTCGCGCGTGCCCGGCTGCGCGCCGCTCTTGCCCGCACGGCGCGCGGCATCGTCCAGCAGCATCCATGCGCCCCAGGCATCGCCGGCGAATTGCGTGATGCTGTCCACGCCGTACTTCGCCTCATAGCGCGTCACAAATTCCAGCGCCACCTTCTTTACCGGATGGCCATCCGGCAACTGCCGCGCCACCACCACCGGCCCGGTCGGGAACAGGGTGCCTTCCACATCCTTGCCGCCTACCCGCAGGAAATCCCAGGTGGCGATGCCGTGCGTCTGATACACCTTGCCCTTGTAGCCGCGCTCGGCCAGGGTCTTCTGCGGCAATACCGACGGCGTGCCCGCGCCGGCAATCAGGATGGCATCCGGGGTGGCCGCCATCAGCTTGAGCACCTGCCCGGTCACCGAAGTATCGGTGCGCGAGAAGCGCTCGTTGGCCACCACCTTGAGCTTGCGCACGTCCGCCAGCTTGGAGAACTCGCGCCACCAGCTCTCGCCATAGGCATCGCTGAAGCCGATGAAGCCGACCGTCTTGATGCCATGGTTGCTCATGTCCTCGGTCAGGACCGTCGCCATATGCGAATCGTTTTGCGGCATCTTGAATGCCCAGCGCCGCTTGGGGTCCGACTGCGGCTCGATGATGGCGGCCGACGCCGCCAGCGCCACCATCGGCGTTTCGCCCTCCGCCACGGCATCCAGCGCGGCAATGGCGGTGGGCGTGATGTTGGGGCCCACCACCACATCCACCTTTTCCTCGGAGATCAGCTTGCGCACATTGCGCACGGCCGCGGCCGGGTCGGAGCCATCGTCCAGGATCACGTACTGCGCGCGCTGGCCGCCCAGGGTCTGCGGCCACATCATGACGGTGTTCTTGGACGGGATGCCGATGGAGG
>NZ_JBXASU010000170.1:0-5514 GCF_058809705.1 Cupriavidus sp. MPR-AND1C
CCCACGCTGGCCTGCGAGAAGCTGCGCGAGCGCCATGGCATCGTGCTGGCCAAGGAGACGGTGCGCCGGATCATGATCGACGCCGGCTTCTGGGTGCCCAGGAAGCTGCGCCCGCCCAAGGTGCACCAGCCAAGGAACCGCCGCGCCTGCCTCGGCGAGCTGGTCCAGATCGACGGCAGCGACCATGCCTGGTTCGAGGAGCGGGCGCCGGCTTGCACGCTGCTGGTCTATGTCGACGACGCCACCAGCCGGATCATGGGGCTGCGTTTTACCCACTCGAAGGCCACCTTCACGTACTTCGCCGCGACGCGGGCCTACCTGGAACGCCATGGCAAGCCGATGGCGTTCTACAGCGACAAGGCCAGCGTGTTCCGCGTCAACAATCCGAGCGCGACCGGTGGTGACGGGCATACCCAGTTTGCTCGGGCCTTGTTCGAACTGAACATCGAGGGTATCTGTGCCAACAGCAGCCAGGCCAGGGGCCGCGTGGAACGGACACACCTGACCCTGCAGGACCGACTCGTGAAGGAACTGCGCCTGCGTGGTATCAGCACGATGGAGGCCGCCAACGCCTTTATGCTGGAATTCATCGCCGACTACAACGCACGCTTTGCGAAGGTGCCTCGCAACAGCCACGACGCCCACAGGCCGCTGCGCGATAACGAGAACTTGGATTTGATCTTTACATGGCGCGAGTCGCGCTGTGTGTCCAAGAGTCTGACGATCCAGTACGACAAAATGCTCTATCTGTTGGCCGACACACCGGAGCATCGGAAGCTCGCAGGGCGCTACATTGACGTCTATCACTACCCGGATGGCCGGATAGAGCCACGGGTAAATGGCACCGCCCTTCCCTACGCAATCTACGATCGGCTGTCGGAAATCGATCAAGGTGCGATCGTCGACAACAAGCGGATCGGACACGTCCTGCTATTGGTGCGAATCTGCGGCAGCTCAACAGAACGGCAATTGGCAACTACGATATCCAACCACTCGAATGCCGGAGGGGCGTATCGTGGGCGGCCTCAACGGGCACTTCATGATGCAGTGGCTCGGAGTAGGTCTGGATCGCCGAAGATGTCAGAGGCGAGCGGATAGGCTCACGCCTCCTGTTGCAGGCGGAATCCAGCGCAAGGCCAGAAGTTCACGCTCGGTGGGCTCCTCGCACCACGTTCAGACCGTCATAGGTGGGAGTGTGTCACCATGAGCGTATCGGCCGCAATCCAACAAGCAACCGCGAAGCCAATGTGAAAAACGGCACTTTATATTCGAGTGGCTCTCGTTCTCACGCCATTAATTTCAATCTCGACGTAAATTTTATGTTTATCTATGTAGTGATTGATGGTTTCGATTAGATCGGACATGTTCTCCGCTTTGTCCCCGAATATCATCTTCCCGGCTGGCATTGGAGATAGCCCATTTCGATCTCGTGGATAAATATTAAACCCGCGTCGCGCTCCGCGCTCATATGGCACATAAACGGGGAATGCACGTATTAGCCTCACATTATCCCACTCCATTGTTTGCCATGTGGCCCCAAAATAACTTCTCGATATCCCACGATCACTCAATACAATATCGGACTTGCTCGCAAGCATGAAGAAACCGCCTACGCCAAACAATGAGATAGTACATAAGAGAAAAATTGCTCCGCCCAACAGCCCGTCGCGTGAGATCATGAAACCGAGAAAAGTGAATAACCCAATCATTGTGCCAATCCAAATAGGAGCCAGATTACGATCTTTAAATTTATACACCTTCTCTGAACATTGGTGACTCAATCTTTCAGCACTCATATGATCCTCCGTATGGCTATGGGCAATAGATGTCATTCTGATTTATCGGCCAAAACCCGTGCCTACTATTAGGATACATCGCAGCAGCGATCGCACCAATAGCCCCCGCAAAAGCGCCGAAGCTGTTGGCAATCGTCCCACCAAAGGCCGCCGCGCCGCCAGCACCAATCATGGCAACCTCACCACTGGCGAGTGGTGCGAAGGCGCCAATTGCTACTCCAAGGCCGATGCCTTCCAAAGCATCGTTACCTGTTAGGAAATTTCCGAGTGCAGTGGCGGCTCCGCCGGCCGCTCCACTCTCGGTAACGAAGGAACCGTACCGTACTGAATACCGGCATCGAACGTGTAGGTGTAGGTGGCGTCGGCTGCCGTGAGGCTACCGCCAATCAATGTCTGTTCGTACACCGCGCGCCGACATCGGCACAGCGGAACTTGGGTACCTGCTTGTAGGCATCGAGCGTGCGCCCCGTCATGCGAACGAAGCCGATATGGACGGCAACACCCCGACCGTACATGTGGCTGCGGCGTGCATTGTGCTGCAAGCTATCCACGGCTGGTAAGCGGGTCGTTCAAGATCACAAGACCCCCTTCCTTCAAACTCGATTTATGCAGCGCCACTACCTACATCAATGTAGTCCATTCATTCTCGCACAACGTCCACAGTCATGCGTATCGGAAGTCCTAGTTGAGCTAACGATACAAGGACATCTGGTTTGATATCCAACTCGCATTTCGCATCACCGTCCAAATTGCTAGACAGCGCAACAAAGACATCAATATAGGCGTCTTCGACATTAGCAATCTCCGACAACGGCTTTCCAGTCGGAAAGGACCGAATGAGTCGCGCTAGATGATCGTCAAGCGATGTCGATCCCAACTCAACACTCCATGCCCAGCTCCCCTGTTTCACGAGAACCTCGCGCCCAGAAGAAGTCACACGCCGCTCGCCCTTCTTCTGTGCCCTTGAAGGGACAACACCAACTTCACGAGTAACTGAATCTGGATCAAGGTGCTCTCCATTCAAATAGAGAGCAACAATTATCTTTGGTTCGTCAGGGCTCATTTTGGCTTCTCACCGTTAATGTTCCCAACAACATCTCCAGCAGGATCGTAAACGTCACCGGCATCAGGATCGACCCCAAAGTTATCCTTCCCACGACCGCCGCAGACTTATTTAATACCGTGGAATCTTCCCTTGCCATCGCGAGCGCCCACACCATTCCTTCGATCCCATTCGGCAGATCCCATATCGCCAGGCCAAACACCAGGGGGGAATGCACTAGCTTGCGCTGAAGGGTTGAGCCATCTATCAAGCGCAACCAACCCTCCGCCTATCGCGGAACCAATGCCAATATCGGCCAAACTTATCCCTGCTGCTTCTAATACGGGCGGTATTAACGCCAGACACATCGGGCACTTACCAGTCGGATCTGCATATCTGAGAGGAATGCCGCCGACATAGGCATAGAGATTATCACCACCAGCGAGCCCGATGGGGGCCTCGGCCACGAAACGCCCGAAAGCGGTGTGGTAGTAACGTGCCCAATAATAGTATAGGCCAGTGCCATCATTCTCGCGCCCCGTGTACTGGGTCGCATTACCGCCGGCCTCGCCGCTAGCGGTGGCTGCCCCGTAGGGCTCGTAGGCATAACTGGTCTTGACCAAACCAGTGCCGTCCGTGAGCGCCAGCGTGCTGCCCAGCGCATCGGTGACGAAACTTCGAGTGCCGACAACCGTATCGGTGCGGCTAAAGGTCTCGTCAAGACCCAGGCCAGTCAGCAAGCTCGCGGTCGACGAGCCTCCTGTTCGTTCCTGCACGACGTTCAGGCCGTCATAAGCGAAGGCGGTGGCCGTGCCGCCCACCGTCTTGCTGCTACGCCGATTCAAGCTGTCATAGCTGAAGCTGGCTGTGGTACCGCCAGTGAGCGCCGTAAGGCGACTACGCGAGTCCCAAGTGTAGGTCAGGCTGCCATCGCTGGTCAGGTTGCCTTTGGCATCATAGGTGAGGCTTGCCCCCCCCAATTGCTCAACCTGTTCGCGGCGTTGTAGCTGGCGCCGCTCACGGCGGCCGGCAGAGTCATATTGGCCAGGCTGCCGCCCAGCTGGGTGCGCCGTCCGGCCGCATCATAGCCATAGCTCAGGTTCCCGGGTGCCGTGCCGCCGTTGGCATAGCTGATGGAAGTCAGCTGATTCGCGATGTCGTAGCCAAAGGTGGCCACCACACCGTTGGCAGCATCAGCGTACTGCGCCGGCTGGCCGCGTCATAGGCGTAGCTGACGCTCCCCTGCGGGGTCGTCTCTCCAGTGAGCCGGTCAAGGCCGTCATAGCTGCGCGTGAGCGTGCCACCGACGCTATCTGCAAGCTGGGTGACCCGGTTACCGGCATCGAAGGTCTAGGTGACAGTGGCGCCGGCTGCCGTGAGGCTACCGCCAAACAATGTCTATCCGTACGCGGCTGAGATGCGCCGGTTCAAGTCGTCATAGGTAAAGCCGGCGATCTTGCCGCTACGGTCGGTTGGACCAAGTTGTCCCGTCCGCCGTAGGTGTATCGCTCGATTTGCAGCAGTGGGTCGGTCTTGCTGGCGAGCCGATCCTTGGCGTCATAAATAAGCAAAGCTCGTTTGCCCGCGCCGCACGTCGATCAGGGCCCGTCAGCTTGTTATCTGCCTGCTCTGCGCCAGGAATGGTGGCGTACATTTGGCACTACGAACCAGCCGACCGGCGAGGCTTCACCATCATGCACATTGATACACGATACACGCTAACTAGGCGCGAAAACGAGCGGCCGTGATCCAGGGATTGCTCCGATCGAACATCGCCTTTGCTATCGGCGCTTGCTAAGCGCACGTGAACGGCCTTACCGATTCGAGGCACTCGCGCGGCACCGCGGTCAATGAAAAGCGCGCGGCCATGTTGATGTTGCCTGCGGTGACAGAACCGCCCCACCCTGAGCGGATCTCGGTCGTCTCAGGCGAGCCCCACCGCTCGACGGTCAATCCCAGAAAGAACCCAACCCCGCACAAAAGGCACGACCGCACTGACATTTCTAATTAGCCAGCCGACTGACATCTAAAAACAGCCTAGACATGGCAGACATTGTATTTTTTGCTACCTCTATCATTTTCAGCCAAATAGGTCGCATACCTTTACCCGATCAGCCGGAAACGGATCTCGACAACCGTCAACCCTGACCCGGGGCACCTCGCAGGCATTTTGGGCTCAAGCTTGATCGCCGATCGTCTGCGTTGCGACTCGACGTCCTTTGCCCGCCTTATGCCGGGAGATTGTCTGCGTGGCTGCCACGGCAAGGCTATGTGCTTCCGCGCATCTAGCGGCAATTGCAATGTCCGTCCAGTCATTGGCCGACATGGAAGCCGGGCCAACGCGTAGTGCCGGGCGTGGGAAGCGATTGCGGCATGGGACACACTGAAAAGCCAGGATAGCGATCACGCGGGTGTACGTGTCGTGGTGTTCCTGGAGATAGAGGGTGAGGAAAGCACTTGAAGGTTTTGAAGAACTGCTCGCATTGAATCTCCAGACCATGAAGGTGGCGCGGTCCGAGACCGCGAGGCAAAAGACAAAGTGGCGGCTTACGCGCAACCGTCATCCCCGGTATAAACCCTGAGCCCGCTGCGCAACGAAGGGAAAGCTGGATGAAGGCTTGCCATGCCTACGATGCAAGGGCTGCTCTCATGGCCGGGACACGCGTCCCGCCCGCG
>NZ_JBXASU010000171.1:0-5503 GCF_058809705.1 Cupriavidus sp. MPR-AND1C
GCCGGTGGGGAGGGGGGAGGCAATGTCACCGTGCATGCCGCCAATGCAGCAGCTAACGGCCACAAGAGCAAGCGCTTTTTCTTCATGGTGACTCCTTGCGCCCGGTGCCCGCGAGGCAATCTGAATGCGCGCACCTGTCTCCATATTTATAGAGGATGGGGCAAGGAAGGCGAGAGGAAAGCGTGCGCATGCGCACCGCTCTCGCTACTTCGGCGCGGCGCCGCTGCCCTCCGAGGCAAGGTGGCCGGCAAGCGCGAGCTGACGGCGCAGCGCTTCAGTGGTGTGGCCCTGTCCGTCGGGGCGCCAGCCGGGCGGCAGGAGGAGAAAGCCGAGCATCGCCCCCAGGCTGCGTGCTTGCGCCAGGTCCCGTCCAAGGTCGAGCCACTGCTGGAACTCGACACGCAGCGGATTGCGCGAGCGCATCGGGGTGACCAGCCCATAGCGGCACGGCACGTCGTCGCGCTCTGCCACGTAGGTGCCAAAGAGCCTGTCGAAGACGATCAGCACGCCGCCGAAGTTGGCATCCAGGTATTCGATATTGGCGGCGTGATGAACCCGATGCGCGGACGGCGTATTCAGGACATATTCCAGCCAGCCGAGCCGCGGGATCCAGGTCGCGTGAATCCAGAATTGATAGAGCAGGTTCAGCGACAAGGTCGCGATCACCACCTCGGGCGGAAAACCCAGCCACACCAGGGGCGTGAAAAACAGCGTGGTGCCTGTCAGCTTGCCGGTCCAGCCAAGGCGGTAAGCCGTCGACAAGGTGAGCTGGTTAGGCGAGTGATGGACGGCGTGCGTGGCCCAGAAGAAGCGCACGCGGTGCGCCGCGCGATGGTACCAGTAGTAGCAGAACTCCTGGCCGATGAACAAGGCCGTGCCCAGCAGCCAGCTGTTGAGCACGATGGTTTGCAGGCGGTGTTCCCAGGCTAGCGCGAACACGGGCGCCGCCAGCGACAAGGGCAGGAGGACCAGGATCTTGCGCCCGGCCAGGTCTACCAGCGACAGCCATGCCTCATGCCAGTCGAACGTGCCGGGCTTGCGCCAGTGCAGCACCAGCGCTTCCATCAGGGACGCGCCGACCACCACCGGCAAGGCATAGAGCTGAAGGATTTCCAGACGGGTCATGACCGCTCCCGGAGCATGAAGGGGATAGTATGCGGATGATTATATGAGCTAGTATCAGGTTTGCTTACTCGCGTTCCGGAGTCCACGCCATGACCCTGCAAACCCCTGAAGACAGCGGCCCCAGGCGGCGCCGACCGATGCAGGCGCGGTCGCTGGAGAAGCTGGAACTCATATTTGAGTCGACCATCCGCCTCCTGGACAAGGAGGGGCTGGAGGGTTTGAGCACCAACCGGATCGCCGAGGTGGCCGGCATCAGCATCGGTACGCTCTACCAATATTTCTCGAACAAGCAGGAAGTGATGGAAGCACTGGGGCGCCGGGAGATCGAGAGCGTGATGGGGCGCTTGGGCCTCTTGCTGGGTACGCCCGGCACGCCCGACCCCACGGTGCGCGCCAGGCTATTGGTGCGTGCACTGCTAAGTGCATTTGGCGGCCGTCACCGCGTGCGCAAGCTCTTGCTGGAGGTAGCGCTGGCCTCGGGCAGCAGGCAGGCGCTGGAAGGCTCCGCGGCGCAGGTCGCGCAGTGGCTCAGTTCGGGCCACGCCGTAGACGCCGAGAACCGCGCGCTTGCCATGCGGCCGATGGCCGCCTTCGTCCTCACGCAGGCCGTCATGGGCGTGATGCGCAGCGCGCTGGCGGCGGACGAAACCCTGCTGGCCGATCCTGAACTGGAGGACAACCTGGTGCGCTTGATCCGGGGATTCCTGAATGAGGGTGCCGCGCAGCATCAGGCAGCCGCGAGGGGTGCCTGACGCCGTTCCTGATCACATCAAAATAATGTCGTACTGTTCCTGGTGGAACGTCGATTCCACCTGCAGCGAGATTGGCTTGCCGATGAAGTCGCCGAGCATGGCCAGATGCTGGCTTTCTTCCTCCAGGAACAAATCGATCACGTGCTGCGAGCCAAGGATGCGGAACTCGCGCGGGTTGAACTGGCGCGATTCGCGCATGATCTCGCGCAGGATGTCGTAGCAGACCGTGCGCGGCGTCTTGACCTGGCCCTTGCCCGTGCACACGGGGCATTGCTCGCACAGCACGTGCGCGAGAGACTCGCGCGTGCGCTTGCGGGTCATCTCCACCAGCCCGAGCTGCGAGAAGCTGTTGACGGTGATGCGGGTGCGGTCGCGCGACAGCGCGCGCTTGAGTTCCGAGAGCACCTGGTCGCGGTGCTCGGTGTTTTCCATATCGATGAAATCGATGATGATGATGCCGCCCAGGTTGCGCAGCCGCAGCTGGCGCGCAATCGTATGCGCCGCTTCCAGGTTGGTCTTGAAGATCGTGTCGTCGAAGTTGCGCGCCCCGACGTAGCCACCGGTGTTGACGTCGATGGTGGTCATGGCCTCCGTCTGGTCGATCATCAGGTAGCCGCCGGACTTGAGGTCGACCCGGCGCGACAGCGCCTTCTCGATCTCGGCGTCGATATTGAAGAGATCGAAGACGGGACGCTCGCCGGTGTAGTGCGACAGGCGTGGCAGCACCGCGGGGGTGTACTCCTGGGCGAACTCGACCAGCTTCTGGAAGTTCTCGCGCGAGTCCACCTGGATCACGTTGGTGGCGTCGTTGACGAAGTCGCGCAGCACGCGCTGGGCCAGGTTGAGGTCCTGGTAGAGCAGGTTGGGCGCGGGCAGCGTGGTGGCGTTCTGGCGGATCGAAGCCCAGATCTTGCGCAGGTAGGCGATGTCGTTGCCGAGTTCTTCGTTGCTGGATTCCTCGGCGATGGTGCGCACGATGAAGCCACCGCGCTCATCCGCCGGCACCAGCCCTTGCACGCGGGCGCGCAGGGCTTCGCGGTCGACCTCGCCCTCGATGCGCTGGGAGATGCCGATGTGCGGGTCCTGCGGCAGGTAGACCAGGGTGCGTCCGGCAATGCTGACCTGCGTGGACAGGCGCGCGCCCTTGGTGCCGATCGGGTCCTTGATGACCTGGACCATCAGGGCCTGGCCTTCGTAGAGTGTCTTTTCGATGGCAAGCGGCGCGGCGTTGGCGTTCTTGTCCGGATCGCGCGGGTGCCAGATGTCGGCGACGTGGAGGAAGGCGGCGCGCTCCAGCCCGATATCGATGAAGGCGGACTGCATGCCGGGCAGCACGCGCACGACCTTGCCGAGGTAGATGTTGCCGACGAGCCCGCGCGACAGTGTGCGCTCGACGTGGAGTTCCTGCACGGCGGCCTGCTGCACGATGGCCACGCGTGTTTCCTGCGGTGTGATGTTGACGAGGATGTCTTCAGTCATAGTGGATGAAACTCGTCGCCGGCTGACCGGCCAGGTGGTTGTCCGCATTGCGCTGCCATGCGTCCCGCGGGCGCTGCCGTGGCCACGGGGGCAGCAGCTTGAAGCGCGAACGGATGGGCGGCGGCGGGGTTCTCAGAACCGCAGATGGGCCTGTCTGAGCAGCGAAGCCGTCTCGAACAGGGGCAAACCCATGATACCCGAATAGCTGCCGTCGATTCGCTCGACGAACTCGGCCGCGCGGCCCTGGATGCCATAGGCGCCGGCCTTGCCGGCCGGTTCACCGCTGGCAACATAGGCGGCAATCTCGTCGGCGGTCATGGTGCGAAAGCTCACCTCGGAGACCGACAGCGCGTGGCGCTGGCCGAGCGCGGAAACCACGGTTACCGCGGTCAGCACGCGGTGGGTGCGCCCGGACAGGGCGGCCAGCATGCGGGCGGCATCGGCGTCGTCGGCGGGCTTGCCGAGGATTTCGCCGTCCAGGCAGACGGTGGTGTCCGAGGTCAGGATGGGGGCGTCGGGCAGGGCGCGCCGCTCGCGCCGGCGCAGCGCGGCTTCGGCCTTGAGCGCGCATACGCGCTGCACGTAGTCGTCCGGGCTCTCACCCGGCAACACGACTTCCAGCGCCTCGGCGTCTTCGTTGTCGTCGGCCAGCAGCAATTCGTAGGCAACGCCAAGCTGGGTCAGCAGCTCACGCCGGCGCGGGCTCTGGGAGGCGAGATAGAGGAAGGTATGGGTCACGGCAGGGCGGTGGGGTAGGGCATGCCAAATGCGGTTGCAGCGCATGCGCCGCTTCGGTCGCATTGTACCCTCGGCCTCGCCCGGTGCGCGACACGGGCGCGCCTGGTCTCAGGCGCGGTGGTAAGGGTGGTTCTGCGTGACCGACCAGGCGCGATAGAGCTGCTCAGCCAGCAGCACGCGCACCATGCCGTGCGGCATGGTCAGGCTGGACAGGCGCAGCAGGGTTTGCGCGCGGGCCTTCAGGGCGGGATCGAGGCCGTCGGCGCCGCCAATCAGGAAGGCGACATCGCCGCCTTCGCGCTGCCAGTCGCCCAGCTGGGCGGCGAGCTGTACCGTGGTGAGGTCGCGCCCGCGCTCGTCCAGCGCCACGATGCGGCATTGCTTGGGCAGCGCGGCCTCGATGCGGGCCGCCTCGCGTTGCATCACGGTGGTGGCGTTATTGCTCGACGAGCGCGTCTCGGGCTTGATTTCGCGCAGCTCGATGCGCAGCTCGGGCGGCATGCGCTTCGCGTACTCCGCGAATCCGGTTTCGATCCAGCCGGGCATCTTGTGGCCAACGGCCACGATCAGCAACTGCATGGCGGCAAGCGGACCGGTCCGGCTCAGGCCGAGCGGGTGGCGCGCTTGCGCGCGACCGGAGCCTTGGCGGCCGCCGTCTTGGCCGGCGCCTTGGCGGCAGTCTTGGTCGCAGCCGTCTTGGTGGCGGTCTTGCGTGCCACGCCGGTGCCGGCTGCGGTCTTGCGCGGCGCGGCCGTCTTGGCCGGCGCCTTGCGTGCCGGTGCCGAGCCCAGCGCGCTGGTCAGGCGTTTTTGCACGGTCGGGGCGCGGTTGGTGGCGATAGCGTCCGGGTCCGTGTCTTCGTGGCCAAGCGGCGGCGAAGGCTCTTTCATGCCTTCGGGCAGACGGGCCAATGCCGGGCGCAGGCCGGTGGCGCGGCGCGCGGTGCGCACGACCGGGGCGTCGTCTTCGTCTTCGCCGTCGATCGGCTCGCTGGCCTTGGCCAGGCCCTTCTTGGCCGTGGACAGCTTCAGGCGTACCGGCTTGTCACCCCAGAGTTCTTCCAGGTTGTAGTACATGCGCAGCTGGGGCTGCATGATGTGGACGACGGCGTCGCCGCAGTCCACCAGCACCCATTCGCCCGTTTCCAGCCCTTCCACCGCAACGATATGGCCGCCGGCTTCCTTGACGGTATCGCGGACCGAGGCGGCCAGCGCCTTGGTCTGGCGGTTCGAGCTCCCGCTGGCGATCACCACCCGGTCGAACAGCTCGGTCAGGTGGGTGGTGTCGTACACCTTGATGTCCTGCGCTTTGACATCTTCGAGGCCGTCGACGATGGCGCGTTGCAGTTTGCGAATATCCATGGTGCTTTTTTCAGTTCAGCTGAGATCGGTTTGGGGGCGGGCCGGGAT
>NZ_JBXASU010000172.1:0-5351 GCF_058809705.1 Cupriavidus sp. MPR-AND1C
CCCCGGAACGCCTCCGGCTTCCCCGACCCGTTCACCCCTGAGCCGGCCGACGACGACGACATGCTCAAGAGCAAGTCGCAGAAAAAGCGCGATATGCTCGCCCTGCAGGACCTGGGCGTGGAACTTGAAGCCCTGCCCAAGGACCGCCTGGCGCGCGTGCCCATGCCCGAAGCGCTGGCCGACGCCATCCGCGACGCGCGGCGCATCACCAACCACGAAGGCAAGCGCCGCCAGATGCAGTATGTCGGCAAGGTCATGCGCAGGCTGGACGATGACGAAGTGGCCGCCATCCAGCGCGTGCTGGAAGGCTTCAAGGGCACCAGCAAGGCCGAGACGGCCAAGCTGCACCTGGTCGAGCGCTGGCGCGAGCTGCTGCTGGCGGACGACGCCGCGCTGACGAAATTCCTGGCCGAGCATCCGGCCAGCGACGTCCAGGCGCTGCGCAACATCATCCGCAACGCGCGCAAAGAGCACGAGATGAACAAGCCGCCGCGCTACTTCCGCGAGCTGTTCCAGGCTATCAAGACCGCGCTGGAAAGCAAGCAGGCCACGGCCGCCGGCGAGCAGGAACCCGAGCCGGAAGCCGGCGAGTAACCGATAACCGGCATCCCGAACGCAACAACCAAGGAAATGGGGACAAGATGATGCAAACCACAACGCCCGCGCTGGTCCATCCCGTTGCCCGCAGGCACCCGGACGAACTGCTGGTAGGCTTTGTCTCGATCTCCGACCGTGCCTCGACGGGCACCTACCAGGATGAGGGCATCCCGGCGCTGCGCGACTGGTTCGGGCGCGCCCTTAGCTCGCCCTGGCAGGCCGTTGAGCGCCTCATCCCTGACGAGCAGGCGCTGATCTCGCGCACGCTGATCGAGCTGGTCGACGTGGCCGGCTGCGACCTGGTGCTGACCACCGGCGGCACCGGCCCGGCCCGCCGCGACGTCACCCCCGAGGCCACGCTGGCGGTAGGCACCAAGGAAATGCCCGGCTTTGGCGAGCAGATGCGCCAGGTCAGCCTGCACTTCGTGCCCACGGCCATCCTGTCGCGGCAGGTAGCGGTGATTCGCGAGACCGCCAGCCGCGCCGCCCTCATCATCAACCTGCCGGGCCAGCCGCGCGCCATCCGTGAAACCTTGGAAGGCCTGCGCGGCAAGGACGGAGAATCCATCGTGCAAGGCATCTTTGCCGCCGTGCCCTATTGCATCGACCTGATCGGCGGGCCTTACATCGAGACTGACGAAGCCGTGGCCAAGGTGTGGCGCCCCAAGCACGCGATCCGCGCCAGGCCCGCCGCGTGAGCCTCAGGGGGCTGCCACGCTATCGCAGCCCCAGATACAGCCCCACCGGCACGAACACCACGGCAGCCACATTGCCCAGCAGCACGATCGACGCCACCTGATCCGGCTCCTGCCGGAAATGATCGGCCACCAGGAAGTTGAGCACGGCCGGCGGCAGCGACGCGAACACGAACAGCAGCCCGCGCTGGAGCTGGGTCAGCGGCACCACCTGCGCCAGCAGCAAGGCGCAGGCGATGCCGGTCAGCGGACAGACCACGGCGCCGATCGCGCCCATGCCCCAGTTGCGCAGGCTCACGTCCTTCATGCGCACGCCGAGCGCGAACAACATCAAGGGCACCGTGGCGTCGCCCAGCAGCTTGATCGACTGGAACACCGGCTCCGGCAGCGAGAACCACGGCCGCGCCAGCGACAATCCCACCCCCGCCACCGTTGCCAGCACCATCGGATTGCGCGCGATCTGCGTGATCGACGCGTGCCGGTTGACGATCTTCATGCCGATGGTGAAGTGCATCAGGTTGGACGCGGCGAACAGCGCCACCGCGGGCGCCAGCCCGACCGGCCCGAACGCGAACACCGATAGCGGCAAGCCCATGTTGCCGCAGTTGTTGAACATCATCGGCGGCACAAAGGTGCGCGGATCCGCCCCCAGCAGCCGCGCGCCAAGCCACGCCAGCAAGCCCGAGCCCAGCACCACGGCGACCGCGCAACCCAGCAGCACAAGCTGGTCGGCCAGCACGAACTCCTTGCTGACAAAGGCCGACACCACCAGCAGCGGCGCGATCACATCGAGCGTGGCGCGGTTGATCCCGGACATGTCGGGATGCGCGCGCCGCCCGTAGAGCCAGCCGACCAGGATGATCAGGATGACCGGCGTGATGATCGAGACGATGCGCGCAAGCATGGGTGGGCTGCAGTTAAGCCAAGGCGCCCCGCAGGGCGCCTTGGCAGTGACATGGGAGGAGAAAAAATCAGGCGGCCGGGGTATCCGGCGTCGCGCTCGCCTCGGCTGCGGCTGCAGGTGCTGCCGCCGGTGCCGACTGGCGGATGAAGTGGGTGCGGTAGTAGCGCAGTTCTTCCACGGATTCCAGGATATCGGCCAGCGCGGTGTGCAGCTGGCGCTTGATGAAGCCCTTGTGGATGGCCGGCTCCCAGCGCTTGCACAGTTCCTTGAGCGTGGAGACGTCGAGGTTGCGATAGTGGAAGAACGCCTCCAGCTTGGGCATGTAGCGCGCCATGAAGCGGCGGTCCTGGCAGATCGAGTTGCCGCACATGGGCGACTTGCCGGCCGGCACCCAGCGCTTGAGGAAGGCCAGCAGCTCGACCTCGGCCTGCGCTTCGGTCAGGGTCGAGGCCTTGACCTTGTCGATCAGGCCCGAGCGGCCGTGGGTGCCCTTGTTCCAGTTGTCCATGCCATCGAGCACGGCGTCTTCCTGGTGGATCACCAGCACCGGGCCCTCGGCCAGGATGTTGAGTTCGGAGTCCGTCACGACGATGGCGATCTCGATGATGCGGTCCGTGTCGGGCATCAGGCCGGTCATCTCCATGTCCAGCCAGATCAGGTTGTTTTCGCTCTTGACGGATTTGACGCCGCTGGGGACGTGGGTATTTTGGCTGGTCATCTGGACTGCAATCGAAAGAGAAGCAAAAAGGGAGCGCGCCCGCGCTCCGGATCAGGAACACGGGGCAGCAGGCACGAACAACTTATAATTCTCGCATATCCGCCGCCGCAGCCGGTTCCAACGCGCTCGGAAACCGCTTCGGCGGTCCGGCCGCCACCGCGTACGCCAAGGCTTCACACGACAAGGCTCTGCCCGATGTTCACGTTTCTGTTCCTAGCCGCCCTGATGCTGATGGTGCTGACCAAGCTCTGGCTGGCCGCCCGCCAGGTGCGCCATGTGGCGCAACACCGTCATGCGGTGCCTGCCCGCTTTGCCGACACCATTACACTGTCCGCCCACCAGAAGGCGGCCGACTACACCATCGCCCGCACCCGGCTGTCGATGCTGGAAGTGCTGGCTGGCGCCGCGCTGCTGATCGTGCTGACCATGCTGGGCGGGCTGCAGTGGATCAACCAGTTCTGGATCGGCACCTTCGGCCCGGGCTACGCCTACAGCGTGGCGCTGATCGCCAGCGTGGCCGTGATCGGGGGCCTGGTCGACCTGCCCTTCTCGCTCTACGGGCAGTTCGGCATCGAGCAGCGCTTTGGCTTCAACCGCATGGGCTGGAAGCTCTACCTGGCCGATATGCTCAAGATGACCGCCGTTGGCTGCGCGCTCGGCCTGCCCTTGCTGCTCGCCGTGCTGTGGCTGATGGCACATATGGGCGAGTACTGGTGGGCGTGGACCTGGCTGACGTGGATCGCCTTCACCATCTTTGTGCAGATGATTGCTCCGTCGGTGATCATGCCGCTGTTCAACCGATTCGAGCCGTTGGCCAATGCCTCGCTGGAAGCCCGCATCACGCGCCTGCTGCAGAAATGCGGCTTCCGCAGCCGCGGCCTGTTCGTCATGGACGGCAGCAAGCGCAGCGCACACGGCAATGCCTACTTCACGGGTTTCGGTACGGCCAAGCGCATCGTTTTCTTCGACACGCTGATGGAGCGCCTTGCCGATGACGAGATCGAAGCGGTGCTGGCGCATGAGCTTGGCCACTTCAAGCGGCGCCACATCCTCAAGGGCATGCTGGTCAGCTTTGCGCTGAGCCTGGTGTTTCTCGCCGCGCTGGGCTGGCTTTCCAGCCGCACGTGGTTCTACACCGGGCTGGGCGTGCTGCCCAACCTCGGCACCACCAATCACGCCCTTGCGCTCGTGCTGTTCTTCCTGACCTTGCCGGTATTCACCTTCCTGCTCGGCCCCCTGGCCAGCCAGACCTCGCGCCGCCATGAATTCGAAGCGGATGCCTTTGCCGCCGGCCAGACCGATGCCGGCCACCTGGTCTCGGCCCTCGTCAAGCTCTACAAGGACAATGCCTCTACCTTGACCCCCGACCCGATCTACAGCGCCTTCTACTACTCGCACCCACCGGCGGCACAGCGGATCGACCGCCTGCTGGCGCACGCATGAGCCGCGCCGCCAGCCGGGGAGGCCCGCAGCGCGCCCCAAGCCCTGCCAAAGCCAATGCCAATGCCAATGGCGCCGCCGCCGAGGAGGCGCTGATCGTCGCCGCGCACGGCCGCCACTATGTGATCGAGCTGGACGACGGCAGCCGCCTGCACGGCTTCCCGCGCGGCAAGCGCAGTGAATGCGCGGTCGGCGACCGCGTCACCATCGAGCGCGCCGCGTCCGACCAGTGCGTGATCACCGGCTTCAAGCCGCGCAAGAACCTGCTGCATCGCTCGGACCAGTTCAAGTCCAAGCTGCTGGCCGCCAACATCGACCAGGTAGTGATCGTGCTGGCGACCGAGCCGGGCTTCTCGGAAGACCTGCTCGGCCGCGCGCTGGTGTCCGCCGAGGCACTGGGCATCCGCCCGCTGATCATCCTCAACAAGATCGACCTGACCGAGCGGCTGGAAGAAGCGCGTGGTCGCCTAGCGCTGTACCGCGGGCTTGGCTACGAGACGCTGTTCCTGTCGGTGCACGGGTCGCCGGACGATACGCTGGCGCAGCTGCGCCCGCAGCTGGCGCACCGCGCCAGCATCCTGATCGGCCAGTCGGGCATGGGCAAGTCCTCGCTGCTGAACCTGCTGATCCCGGGCGTGGAAGCGCAAACGCGGGAAATCTCCGCCAAGCTGGATTCGGGCAAGCACACCACCACCTTCACCCGCCTCTACCACTTGCCCGCCAGCGTGGATGGCGAGGCCGATGGCGTGGATAGCGCGGATGGCGCGGATCCTCAAGCGCGCCAGCGTGGCTGCCTGATCGATTCGCCGGGTTTCCAGGAGTTCGGCCTGCACCACCTGAGCGAAGGCATGCTGGAGCGCGCGTTCCCTGAATTCCGCCCACGCCTGACCGAGTGCCGCTTCTACAATTGCCACCACATCAACGAGCCCGGCTGCGGCGTGCTAGCGTCGATGAAGGCCGGTGAGATCTCCGGCCGGCGCCACCAGCTCTACACGCA
>NZ_JBXASU010000173.1:1830-3134 GCF_058809705.1 Cupriavidus sp. MPR-AND1C
AAAAACACGATACCGGGTTGTGATTGTATCAACCGAAATGTATTTAAGTGATCGAAAGATGACTTGGAATACGGCACAAATGCGAGAACTCATCCTGTAGCGAGCACGGCTTGAACGCAAGTTTGAGACACACTCGTTATAGGGTCAAGCGAACAAGTGCATGTGGTGGATGCCTTGGCGATCACAGGCGATGAAGGACGCGGTAGCCTGCGAAAAGCTTCGGGGAGCTGGCAAACAAGCTTTGATCCGGAGATGTCCGAATGGGGAAACCCGGCCCTTATGGGTCATCCCTGACTGAATACATAGGTCAGGGAAGCGAACGCGGCGAACTGAAACATCTAAGTAGCTGCAGGAACAGAAATCAACCGAGATTCCCAGAGTAGTGGCGAACGAAATGGGAAGAGCCTTGTACTCTTTAGCAGCATTGTTAGCAGAACGGGATGGAAAGCCCGGCCATAGCAGGTGATAGCCCTGTATGCGAAAACAGCGTTGTGGAACTAGGTGTACGACAAGTAGGGCGGGACACGTGAAATCCTGTCTGAAGATGGGGGGACCATCCTCCAAGGCTAAATACTCGTGATCGACCGATAGTGAACCAGTACCGTGAGGGAAAGGCGAAAAGAACCCCGGGAGGGGAGTGAAATAGATCCTGAAACCGCATGCATACAAACAGTCGGAGCCTGGAAACGGGTGACGGCGTACCTTTTGTATAATGGGTCAGCGACTTACATTCAGTGGCAAGCTTAACCGATTAGGGAAGGCGTAGCGAAAGCGAGTCCGAATAGGGCGTTCAGTCGCTGGGTGTAGACCCGAAACCAGACGATCTATCCATGGCCAGGTTGAAGGTGCGGTAACACGTACTGGAGGACCGAACCCACTAACGTTGAAAAGTTAGGGGATGAGCTGTGGATAGGGGTGAAAGGCTAAACAAGTCTGGAAATAGCTGGTTCTCTCCGAAAACTATTTAGGTAGTGCCTCGTGTCTCACCTTCGGGGGTAGAGCACTGTCATGGTTGGGGGGTCTATTGCTGATTACCCCGCCATAGCAAACTCCGAATACCGAAGAGTGCAATCACGGGAGACAGACATCGGGTGCTAACGTCCGGTGTCAAGAGGGAAACAACCCAGACCGCCAGCTAAGGTCCCTAAGATTGGCTAAGTGGGAAACGAAGTGGGAAGGCTAAAACAGTCAGGAGGTTGGCTTAGAAGCAGCCATCCTTTAAAGAAAGCGTAATAGCTCACTGATCGAGTCGTCCTGCGCGGAAGATGTAACGGGGCTAAGCCAGTCACCGAAGCTGCGGATGC
>NZ_JBXASU010000173.1:3232-5234 GCF_058809705.1 Cupriavidus sp. MPR-AND1C
ACGCATGGTAGGAGAGCGTTCTGTAAGCCTGTGAAGGTGTCTTGTAAAGGATGCTGGAGGTATCAGAAGTGCGAATGCTGACATGAGTAGCGATAAAGGGGGTGAAAAGCCCCCTCGCCGTAAGCCCAAGGTTTCCTACGCAACGTTCATCGGCGTAGGGTGAGTCGGCCCCTAAGGCGAGGCAGAGATGCGTAGCTGATGGGAAGCAGGTTAATATTCCTGCACCGTCGTATGATGCGATGGGGGGACGGATCGCGGAAGGTTGTCCGGGTGTTGGAAGTCCCGGTCCCTGCATTGGAGAAGGCGCTTAGGCAAATCCGGGCGCGGAATTCAAGGATGTGGGGCGAGCGGCCTAGTGCTGCGAAGCAATTGGAAGTGGTTCCAAGAAAAGCCTCTAAGCTTCAGTCATACGAGACCGTACCGCAAACCGACACAGGTGGGCGAGATGAGTATTCTAAGGCGCTTGAGAGAACTCGGGAGAAGGAACTCGGCAAATTGGTACCGTAACTTCGGGATAAGGTACGCCCTTGTAGCTTGACTGGCCTGCGCCAGGAGGGTGAAGGGGTTGCAATAAAATGGTGGCTGCGACTGTTTAATAAAAACACAGCACTCTGCAAACACGAAAGTGGACGTATAGGGTGTGACGCCTGCCCGGTGCCGGAAGATTAAATGATGGGGTGCAAGCTCTTGATTGAAGTCCCGGTAAACGGCGGCCGTAACTATAACGGTCCTAAGGTAGCGAAATTCCTTGTCGGGTAAGTTCCGACCTGCACGAATGGCGTAACGATGGCCACACTGTCTCCTCCCGAGACTCAGCGAAGTTGAAGTGTTTGTGATGATGCAATCTCCCCGCGGCTAGACGGAAAGACCCCATGAACCTTTACTGTAGCTTTGCATTGGACTTTGAACCGATCTGTGTAGGATAGGTGGGAGGCTTTGAAGCGTGGACGCTAGTCTGCGTGGAGCCGTCCTTGAAATACCACCCTGGTTTGTTTGAGGTTCTAACCTTGGTCCGTGAATCCGGATCGGGGACAGTGCATGGTAGGCAGTTTGACTGGGGCGGTCTCCTCCCAAAGTGTAACGGAGGAGTTCGAAGGTACGCTTGGTACGGTCGGACATCGTACCTAAAGTGCAATGGCAAAAGCGTGCTTAACTGCGAGACCGACAAGTCGAGCAGGTGCGAAAGCAGGACATAGTGATCCGGTGGTTCTGAATGGAAGGGCCATCGCTCAACGGATAAAAGGTACTCTGGGGATAACAGGCTGATACCGCCCAAGAGTTCATATCGACGGCGGTGTTTGGCACCTCGATGTCGGCTCATCTCATCCTGGGGCTGTAGCCGGTCCCAAGGGTATGGCTGTTCGCCATTTAAAGAGGTACGTGAGCTGGGTTTAAAACGTCGTGAGACAGTTTGGTCCCTATCTGCCGTGGGCGTTGGAATCTTGACGGGGGCTGCTCCTAGTACGAGAGGACCGGAGTGGACGTACCGCTGGTGTACCTGTTGTCTCGCCAGAGGCATCGCAGGGTAGCTATGTACGGAAGAGATAACCGCTGAAAGCATCTAAGCGGGAAACTCGCCTGAAGATGAGGATTCCCTGGAGCCTTGAGCTCCTTGAAGGGTCGTTCGAGACCAGGACGTTGATAGGCTGGGTGTGGAAGCGCAGTAATGCGTTAAGCTAACCAGTACTAATTGCCCGTAAGGCTTGATCCTATAACCAGTGTGTTTCTACCTGGTGTGAGTGTCGCGTGCCGCTGCGCAGCAGCTTGGCCGATACGCACAACCCCTTACTACATCCCTATTCGCTGCGTTGAGCAACCCTCAGCGCGGCCACCGTTTATGCCTGGTGACCATAGCGAGTTGGAACCACCCCTTCCCATCCCGAACAGGACCGTGAAACGACTCCACGCCGATGATAGTGCGGATACCCGTGTGAAAGTAGGTAATCGCCAGGCTCTCCCTTGAAACCCCCCAGTACGAAAGTACTGGGGGGTTTTGCTTTTG
>NZ_JBXASU010000174.1:0-5108 GCF_058809705.1 Cupriavidus sp. MPR-AND1C
GGGTAGGGCGGGCTGCGGCGGAGTGATCTTGCCGCCGCGCGGCCCGGGCGTCGCGGCGCTGCCGTGACGCGCGCTTGCGGTGTGGCGCCGGCTAATTATGTCGATCTCTGCCACAATCGCATATTCGCCCGAATTCTAACGTATGCGACGCTACTCTACGTCGGCCGAGCCGTCCCCCGCCCAGCCTTCTTCCCTCTTCGGCAAATCCAACGTTCCCCGCAGCGATTGGCAGACCGTGCGCAACCTGTTGCCCTATGTCTGGCACTACAAGTGGCGAGTGATCCTGGCGCTGGTGTGCCTGGTGGCGGCCAAGGTGGCCAATCTGGGCGTGCCGGTCCTGATGAAGAAGCTGGTGGACAACATGAATGTTCCCGCCGGCAGCGCGAGCGCGCTGCTGGTGGTGCCGGTGGGGCTGATCGTCGCCTACGGGATACTGCGCTTGTCTGGCACGCTGTTTACCGAGTTGCGCGAGATCCTGTTCTCCAAGGTCACGCAGAGCGCGGTGCGCGAGATCGCGCTGCAGGTGTTCCGCCACCTGCACGCGCTGTCTCTGCGCTTTCACCTGGACCGCCAGACCGGCGGCATGAGCCGCGACATCGAGCGCGGCACGCGCGGCATCCAGTCGCTGATCTCCTACTCGCTCTACAGCATCCTGCCGACCCTGGTCGAGATGGGGCTGGTGATGGGCTTCTTCATCCTGCACTACGATATCTGGTTCGCTGCCATCACGGGCTGCGCGCTGGTGAGCTATATCGTGTTCACCATCGTGGTGACCGAGTGGCGCACGCACTTCCGGCGCAGGATGAACGAGCTGGATTCGCGCGCCAACCAGAAGGCGATCGATTCCCTGCTCAACTTCGAGACCGTCAAGTACTTCGGCAACGAGGAGTACGAGGCCGGCCGCTATGACGAGAACCTGCGCAAGTACCGCACTGCGGCGATCCGCTCGCAAAATTCGCTGTCGTTCCTCAACTTCGGCCAGCAGGCCATCATCGCCACCGGCCTGATCCTGATCTTGTGGCGCGCCACCGTGGGTGTGGCAGCGGGCAAGCTCACGCTGGGCGACCTGGTGCTGGTCAACACGCTGATGATCCAGCTGTACATTCCGCTGAACTTCCTCGGCGTGATCTACCGCGAGATCAAGCAGGCCACCACCGACATGGACCGCATGTTCGTGCTGCTGGGCACCAACCGCGAAGTCGCTGACGCGCCGGACGCCGCGGCCTTGCGCGTGCAGGGCGCGGCGGTGCGTTTCAATCATGTCGGCTTTGGCTACGAGAGCAACCGCGTGATCCTGGACGAGGTGGACTTCGCCATCGCCGCCGGTACCACTACCGCGGTGGTGGGCCACAGCGGCTCGGGCAAGTCCACGCTGGCGCGGCTGCTGTTCCGCTTCTATGACGTGAGCAGCGGCGGCATCGAGATCGACGGCCAGGATATCCGCTCGATCACCCAGGACAGCCTGCGCCGCGCCATCGGCATCGTGCCGCAGGACACCGTGCTGTTCAACGACAGCATCTACTACAACATCGCCTACGGCCGCCCTGACGCCAGCCGCGACGAAGTCATCGAGGCCGCGCGCGCGGCCCAGATCGACGGCTTTATCCGCGATCTGCCGCAGGGTTACGACACGCCGGTGGGCGAGCGCGGCCTCAAGCTGTCGGGCGGGGAGAAGCAGCGTGTGGCCATCGCCCGCACGCTGCTCAAGAACCCGCCCATCCTGGTCTTCGACGAAGCCACTTCGGCGCTCGACTCGCGCACCGAGCAGGCCATTCAGGCCGAACTGATGCGGCTGGCGCAGAACCGCACCACGCTGCTGATCGCGCACCGGCTTTCTACCGTGGTGCATGCTGACCAGATCCTGGTGATGGACCACGGACGCATCATCGAGCGCGGCACCCATGCCGATCTGATGCGGCTCGATGGCCGCTACGCCGAGATGTGGCGCATCCAGGCGCGCAGCGCGGCACAGAGCGAGGCGCCCGTGGAGGATGCCGCGCTGGCCATCGAAGCTGGCGACGCAACCCAGGACGCCTGACACGGCAATCGCCGGGGCCGCACTGGATTGTCAACAATCCAGTGCGGCAAATCGTCCCGAAACATCCGGTTGCACGAATTTGGTTCGACAATAGGTGGCGTATCAGCCCCATCGTGGTGCGTGTTTGCATGGCACGCGCCTTGCGGACGAACTCTCCAGGAAGACGACTAACTGGAGAGAGTTCAATGCCGCTATTCCGTGCCGCCACCCCGTTCGAGGCCACTGCCGCTCACGCCGGCACCGAGCCCGCCCATGCCGCGTCCGGCGCTGCCGCATCCACCGCGCGCCGCCGCTGGCTGCAGCTTGGCATGGCGCTGGGCACCGCCCTGGTGCTGTCGACACAATTTGCCGGCGAGGCGCACGCCCAGACCAAGGTCCGCTTCCAGCTCGACTGGCGCTTCGAAGGCCCGTCGGCGCTGTTCCTGCTGGGCGAGCAGAAGGGCTACTACAAGGCCGAGAAGCTTGACGTGTCGATCGACGCCGGCAATGGATCGGGCAACGTGGTCAACCGCGTGGCTTCCGGCACCTACGACATGGGCTTTGCCGACCTGGCTTCGGTGATGGAGTTCTACGGCAACAACCCGGATGCCAAGAACAAGCCGGTGGCCGTGATGATGGTCTACAACAACACCCCGGCCGCCGTGCTCGCGCTGAAGAAGTCCGGCATCAAGACCCCGCACGACCTGGCCGGCAAGAAGCTCGGCGCACCGGTATTCGACGCCGGCCGCCGCGCCTTCCCGATCTTCGCCAAGGCCAACGGCCTGCAGGCATCGAGCTTCAACTGGCAGGCGATGGACCCGACCCTGCGCGAGACCATGCTCACGCGCGGCGACCTCGACGCCATCACGGGCTTCTCGTTCACCTCCATCCTCAACCTGAATGCGCGGGGGGTGAAGGACGAGGACATCGTGGTGCTGCCTTACCCGCAATACGGCGTGAAGCTGTACGGCAACGCCGTGATCGCCTCGGAAGATTTCCTCAAGAAGAACCCGGAGGCGGTCAAGGCCTTCCTGCGCGCTTTCGCCAAATCGGCCAAGGACGTGATCGCCAAGCCGGAAGAGGGCATCAAGGCGGTCAAGGCGCGCGACGGCATCATCGATGAGAAGCTCGAGACCAAGCGCCTGAAGATGGCGCTGGACAGCGTGGTCAAGTCGCCCGACGCGCGCGCCGAGGGCTTTGGCCGCATCAACAAGCCGCGCCTGTCGCTGATGGCTTCGCAAGTGGCTGACGCCTTCGGCACCAAGGGCCGCATCAACCCCGACAACCTGTGGACCGATGCCTACCTGCCGTCCGCCGCCGAACTGGATGTGCTGCGATGACGGTGGGCACCACCTCCCTGCGCACAGGGGCCGCGCTCGCTCCTGAGCTGCCGCGCGAGCCGGCGGCGCAACCCTTCGTCGAGTTCAACCGGGTCTGGCTCGCCTATAACGACGAGCTTGCCCGCCAGGGCGAGTTCGCCATCGAGGACATCTCGCTGCAGGTCGAGCCGGGTGAGTTCATCGCCATCGTCGGGCCTTCCGGCTGCGGCAAGTCCACCTTCATGAAGCTGGCGACCGGGCTCAAGCCGGCCACGCGCGGCGTGGTCAAGATCGCCGGCGAGAAGGTCGCCGGCCCGCTCAAGATGGTTGGCATGGCCTTCCAGGCGCCGACGCTGTTGCCCTGGCGCACCACGTTGCAGAACGTCATGCTGCCGCTGGAGATCGTCGAGCCCTACCGCTCCACGCTGCGCCAGAAGCGGGAGGCGTACACGGCGCGCGCACGCGAGCTGCTGCGCACCGTGGGCCTGGCCGGCTACGAGGACAAGTACCCGTGGCAGCTCTCCGGCGGCATGCAGCAGCGTGCCTCGATCTGCCGCGCGCTGATCCACGAGCCGCGCATGCTGCTGCTCGACGAGCCCTTCGGCGCGCTCGACGCCTTTACCCGCGAGGAGCTGTGGTGCGTGCTGCGCGACCTGTGGCAGGCCCAGCGCTTCAACGTGATCCTGGTCACCCACGACTTGCGCGAGGCCGTGTTCCTGGCCGACACCGTCTACGTGATGAGCCAGCGCCCGGGGCGCATCCTCACGCGCAAGGAGATCGACCTGCCGCGTCCGCGCGACCTCGACCTGACCTATACCGAACCCTTTGCCGACCTCGTGCATTCGCTGCGCGAGAAGATCGGCCACGTACGGCAGCACTGACCATGAGCACTTTTTCTTCCTCGATGAGCGCGGCTCAGCAACGCCGCGTGCAGCGCGTGGCGCCATGGCTGTTGCTGGGCACGTTCCTGCTGCTGTGGCAGGGTGCGTGCCTTGTGTTCAATGTGTCGGACTTCATCCTTCCCAGCCCCAGCGCGATTGTCACGTCGCTGTTCGAATACTGGGATGTGATTGCCGGCCACGCCTGGCGTACCTTCTGGACCACCATGGTCGGCTTTGGCCTTGCCATCATCGTGGGCGTGGTGCTGGGTTTGCTGATGGGCTCGTCCAAGCTGGCGTACGCTGCCGCGTATCCGCTGATGACGGCGTTCAATGCGTTGCCAAAGGCGGCCTTCGTGCCGATCCTGGTGGTGTGGTTCGGCCTGGGCGCCGGCCCGGCGATCCTGACCGCCTTCCTGATCTCGTTCTTCCCGATCATGGTCAATATCGCTACGGGGCTGGCTACGCTGGAGCCGGAACTGGAGGATGTACTGCGCGTACTTGGTGCAAAGCGCACCGATGTGCTGCTCAAGGTCGGGCTGCCGCGGTCGATGCCTTACTTCTTTGCTTCGCTCAAGGTGGCGATCACGCTGGCTTTCGTCGGCACTACCGTGTCCGAGATGAGTGCTGCCAATGAAGGCATCGGCTATCTGCTGGTGTCGGCCGGGTCGGCGATGAAGATGCCGCTGGCGTTTGCCGGGCTGGTGGTGATCGCCGTGATGGCGATGGTGATGTATGAGTTTTTTGCGGTGGTGGAAAAGCGGATGACGGGGTGGGCGCATCGGGGGTGAATTGAGGGCCGGTGGAGATCGTTTTGGGGGCCTGTCAGTTCTTTTGTGTGGAGGGCAGGTAATGGCTCATCGGCAATTGGACCGGTGAGCCGACATTATCTCA
>NZ_JBXASU010000175.1:0-4901 GCF_058809705.1 Cupriavidus sp. MPR-AND1C
CCCCATCCCCCCGCATTCTGCTGCCGCCACTGCGTCGGACTCATCCCGAACCGCTCATGGAAGACCCGGCTGAAATGCGCCGCATCGCCAAACCCCAGCGCAAAAGCAATCTCCGTAATGCTGCGCCCGGCGTCGCCGCTGCCCGCCAGCCGCAACGCCGCCTGGCGCAACCGGCGCGACAGGATATAGGCATGCGGGGTCTGCCCGGACTCACGAAACAGGTTGTACAAAGTGCGGCGCGACACGTTCAGCACTGCCGCCAGCCGTTGCGCCGAAAGCTCCGGATCGTGCAGATGTGCATCGATGAACTCGGCAAGCCGGCTCATGCGCGCTTCGCCGAGATGCCGCGCCACGGCAGCGTTTGCGCCATCGCCAAGGGCCGCCGGCGGCGGCGTGCCGGCGCCTTGCAGCGCCGTCTCCATCAATGAGACCACGGAATCCTGCAGCACGATCTGCCCTTGATGATCCAGCAGGTGCCCCCCGCAAGTGTCATGCAGCATGGCGCCCAGCGCCGACAGCGCGATGCGCGCCGCGCCCTCCCCGCGCAGCGCCCGGCCGCCCAGGCTGGTGGCCGCCTGGCGCCAGCCGAAGGCGCGTTCCTGCGGCACCAGCAGCACCAGCACCCGGCAGCGGTCCGCCATCTCGATGCTATAGGGCTGCGCGGTATCGTAGATCGACCACATGCCTGGCTCCAGCGAGGCCTCGTTGCCGCGCTGCGCCACGCGGCTCTGCCCGCTGAGCTGCCAGAAGATCTTGAAGAAGCCCGCGTCGGATGCCGCCACGTGCCGGGACTCGCGCGTAACACGGTGCGCGTCGACATCCATGTCCGCCACCGCGCTGGCGCCGAAACGCGCATAGCTGACGTGGCAATGAAAGCCCCCGCGCGTCTGGCGCGAATAATCGAGCGGCAGGAAACTGGTGTCGATGGCTTCGCGCCATTGCTCGAAGGTCACGGTGGTCAACCGCGCCGGCGTCTGCTGCAGGTGCTGCGCTGCGGGCATCAGGACATCTCCAGTAGCCGGCGGTGTCTGGGCAACATGCGGGGAACATGCAGGGGAACGCGCCGGAGGCCTCGAAGGTGGTTGCAAAGCCTAATGGAAAGCCCGTGAGCCGACAATGGGAACAATTACGCAGGCACCGCCCGCCAGCGAAGCTGGCAAACGTGCGAAGCCAGCATCACTTCCAAAGTCAGACCACGCGATAGATTTCCCAGCGCGCGGTGCCGGAGACGACGAACGGTTCCAGCTCCTTGCCCCATTGCGCATGCGCCGGTATCGATGCGAGCCGGGCCCAGGCGCGGTCCAGTTCGCCAAGGTCGCTCACCTCCCAGTCATGGACCACCGTGGCCTCGAGCGCGCCGATCGAGCCGGTCAGCAGGCGCCCGGTGACGAGGCCAGCTTGCGGGGCGATCTCGCGCGCCCACGCCTGCAGGCGCTCGATGACTTCTTGCTTGTGCCCGAAACGGGCGTCGATTTGCCATCTGGCTATCAACATGATGCTGCTCCTTGAACGTTGGACATTGGCCGCAGGTGTCGCGAGGGCGGACCGCCCCGCTGCACGCGGCGGCTGGCCCCCCGCCCCACCCATGTGCTACCTTTTTTGAGGGGCCGCGCCACCGCGTCGCCCCAGGTTCCACTATCGACTGGCACCGTTGGAATCACGGTTGGAGAAAGCTGGAGATTATTGGAGGAAGCGTGGCAGCCACTGCCCACCTCGGAATCCGCCTGCTGGGTGATTTATCCGTGACCCGCAACGGCGAGCCGCTGCCGCTGCCAGCCTCAAAGCGCACCCGCGCACTGCTGGGGTATCTGGTTTGCACCCACGCCGCGCAATCGCGGCAAGCACTTTGCGACCTGCTCTGGAATGGCCCCGACGACCCGCGCGCGGCGTTGCGCTGGAGCCTGACCAAGCTGCGCCCCCTGGTGGATGACGCTGGCGCGACGCGGCTGGTGGCAGATCGGGAGCGGGTTGTCTTTGACGGACAGGGGGTCTGGGTAGACATCGCGCGCATCCACGCTTTGCTTGCGGCGGGCCTTGAAGCCACCGCGACCGATGCGCTGGAAGAAGCCGCGGGCCTGCTCCAGGGTGAGTTCCTCGCAGGGCTGGACCTGGCCCGCTGCTACCGCTTCTATCACTGGTGCACGGCTGAACGCGAACGCTACGACGCGCTGCGCCGTGCGGTGCTCGCCACACTGGTGGCGCGCCTGGAAGCGACGCCCGTGCTGGCGCTGCCGTTTGGCCGGGCCATGGTGGCCGCCGACCCGCTCGCCGAGCCCGCCCATGCCACGCTGGTCACATTGCTGGCGGCGGCCGGTCGCTATCCGGACGCCGAGCAGCACTATGCCTATGCGCGGGACATGCTGCGCCGGGAGCTGTCCACCCCGCCCGGCGGCCCGCTGGACACGGCGATCCACCATGCGCGCCGCGAGATCCAGGCATGCGGCGCAGTGATCGAGCCACAGACACCGGCGGCTTGCGCGGACGCGCCCCTCGCCAACGGCCAGCCCGCCCCGCCAAGCCGGCCATTGGTAGGACGCCTTGCCGAGCGCGCCGCCATCGACCGGCTGGTTGCGGGCGGCGCCAACGAATGCGGCTCGCTGCTGCTCTTGCTCGGCGAGCCCGGCATCGGCAAGACCAGGCTGCTCGACCAGTTCGCCGAGCGCGCCCGCGCCGCCGGCTTCCAGGTATTGCGCGGACGCTGCTACGAAGCCGAGATGGTGCGGCCGTACGGCCTCTGGCTCGACACGCTGCGCGCCATCGCGGCCGACACGGTGCCGGCGGATGCAGCGCCGCTGCTCGCGGGCGGCGGCCTGGCGGATGCACCCCGCGATGGCAGCCGCGAGCAACTGTTCAGCGCTGCCGCCAAGCTGCTGCGCGGCCTCGCCGCGAGCCAGCCGCTGGCACTCGCGCTGGACGACCTCCAATGGCTGGACGAAGGCGCCGCCGCGCTGCTCCACTTCCTGTGCCGCACGCTGGAGCCAGGCGCGCGGATGCTGTTCGCCGGTGCCGCGCGGGCTGGCGAGATCGACGACAACCCATGGGCCAAGAGCCTGCTGCACTCGCTCGCGCGCGAAGGCCGCCTGCTACGGCTGCCCCTGGCGCCGCTGGACGTGCCCGAGGTCGCTGCCCTGCTCGGCCCGGCGCTTGCCGCGATGGATCCCCAGGCCGTTGCGCGCAACAGTGGCGGCAATCCGCTGTTCGTGCTTGAGCTGGCGAGCGCGCACGACCGGGCCAGTGGCGACACCGGCGCGCACCGCACGCTTGACGCCCTGATCTCGGCGCGCCTGGACGCGCTGGAACCGGCCTCGCGCGAGTTGCTGACCCGGGCCTCGGCGATGGGCCGCGAACTGCGGCCGCAGTGGCTGGCCGAGGTCTCTGGCATGCCTCTCGCGCCATTGCTGACCACACTCGGACAGCTGGAGCGGCGTGGCTTGCTCAAGCCGACCGGCGAGGGCCATTTCGACTTCAGCCATGACGTGGTGCGCCAGGCCGCCTATCGAGCCATCTCCCCGCCCCGGCGCCGCATGCTGCACAGCCTGATGGCGCAGCAACTGCTGGCGGCGTGCGCACAAGACCCCAGGCTGTATGGCGAACTGGTGCACCACGCGAGCCTGGCCGACGACGCGCCGATGACCGCGCAGGCCTGCCTGTGGGCCAGTGAGCATTGCTTGCGTGTCTACGCCAACGACGAAGCCGCCACGGTCGCCGAGCGCGGCCTGGCGCAGCTGGAGCGCCTGCCGCACGGCACCGAGCGCGCGCGGCTGGCCATTGGCTTGCTCAAGCTGCGCGCGGTGGCGGCAACCAGCGCCGGCGCCCGGCAATTGCCCACGCTGATCGATGCGCTGGAGAATGCGATCGGCGCCGCGCAAGACCTTTCGCTGCACGAGCACGCCGCCACCGGCCTGCACATGCTGTCGTGGCTGCACCAGCAGGGCAACGACACCGAGGCCGCTCGCCGCGCCATCCTGGAGGCCGAGCGCATGACGCGCAAGGCCGATGCCACCACGCGCTGCCAGCAACTCGCCAATACCGCCCGCTGCCTGCTGGAGGTCGAGACGGACCTGCCCCGGGCGCGCGCCATGCTGGCCGAGGCCGATACGCTCGCCGAATCGCTCGACCTCAAGGTGATCGAGCTGATGTGGGGCCATGGCTTGCTGGCCCGTGTCGACGGCGACCTGGCGGCCGGCCACGGGCATGTCGCACGCGCGGTCGCAGTCGCCCGGCAGCGGCAGGATCACTGGCGGGAATACGAATGCCTGGTATGGCTGGCGACGATTGCGTTTGAGCTTGGGCGGTTCGATGAAGTCATCGGGCACAGTGCGGACATCGAGCAGGCGGCGCGCCGCATGGGCGGGACAGCCGAAATCCGCGAAGTGGGTGGCATCGGTAGCATCGGTAGCATCGGCGGCATGGGTGAAGTCGACGAAATCAGCGCGCCGTTCGCCAGCGCCCTGGGCGCGCTGGCCAGGCTCCGGCTCGGGCAGCCCGCGGCGCAAGCCCAACTCGCAGCGGCACAAGCCGCCATGTGCACCCTGGACGACAAGGCGCACCTTGCCTACGCGCTTAACGCCACCGCGGCAATGGCGCTCGATCAATGCCAAAGCCACGCGGCAAGCGCCTGCGCCAGGCAAGCGCTGGATGCGGCGCGGGCCGTTCGCCGCCTGACCGAAATGACAGTGGCGGCGTCATGCCTGGTGCAGGCCGCTGCCAGCGCGGGCGATGCGCCCCGCGCAGCCGAGCTGCTGGCGGAGCTGCGCTGGCTGGTGGCGGGCCGGCGCGCCAGCGCCCGGGCCGCCGCAGCGCTGGACCACGCGGAGCTTGCATGCCGCGGGATTCCAACGCTTGCGCCAACGCCGGGGCATTAGGCTTGCCTGCATGCACTGCCCCTTGCCCCTTTGCCC
>NZ_JBXASU010000176.1:0-4478 GCF_058809705.1 Cupriavidus sp. MPR-AND1C
CCGGGGTGGCAATTGTCCCGCCGGGGGGGCGGATCTGTCCATCGGTGCTGCCGCTTGCCACGGCAGCGCACCGATGGCCACCGATGGCCACCGATGGCCACCGATGGCTATTGACGGCTATCGACGGCTATTGATCCGCCTTGGCGCCCGACTTGCGCACGATCTCGGCCCACTTTTTGCCCTCTGCCTCGGTGTAGCGCGCGAACTCCGCGGGGGAAGAACCCACCGGTTCGGCGCCCATGTCGGCGTACTGGCGCTGCACATCGGGCTGGCGCAGTGCTTGCGCGGCGTGGGCCGCGAGCTTTTCCACGATCGGCGCTGGCGTAGCGCGCGGCGCCCACAAGCCGTACCAGGTGCTGATATTGAAGCCGGGCAAGCCAGACTCCGCCACCGTGGGCACGTCCGGCAGGGCGCGCGCCCGCTTGAGCGTAGTGACGGCCACGGCGCGCAGCTTGCCGGCCTTGATGAACGGCATCGCCGATGGCATGGAATCGAACATCAGCTGGATCTGGCCGCCCATTAGGTCGGTCAGCGCGGGCGAGCTGCCCTTGTACGGCACGTGCTGCATCGAGACATTGGCGGCGAATTTGAAGGACTCGCCCGCCAGTTGCTGGGCCGACGCATTGCCGGCCGAGCCGAAGTTGATGCTGCCGCCCTTGGCCTTGGCATAGGCGATCAGGTCTTGCACGGTCTTGACCGGCGAATCGTTGTTGACCACCAGCACCAGTGGCACATCGGCCAGTTGCGTGACGGGCACAAAGTCGCGCAAGGCGTCGTAGCGCATCCTGGGATAGATGCTCGGGTTGATCACATGCAGCGAGGCGTTGGCCAGGATGGTGTAGCCATCGGGCGCAGCCTTGGCGACCATTTCCGCGCCGATCATGCCGCTGGCGCCCGGCTTGTTGTCGATCACCACCGTCTGGCCAAGCGTGTCGCCCATCTTGACCGCCACCACGCGCGCCAGCAGGTCGGTGGGGCCGCCCGGTGGGTAAGGCAGCACCATGCGCATCGGGCGCTGCGGGAGATCGTCGGCGGCACGGGCCGGCGACGCGCCTAAGGCAGCAAGGGCGGTGGTTGCCAACGTTGCCAGCAGGGCAAGGCGCAACGCGGACCGGCGGTGCTTGGTGGGCTGTGTACTGTGTTGTGTGTTCAGGACCCTGAATCGGCTTGGCATGCGTTAGTCTCCTTGATTTTTATTGCGACTTTGCCGATAACCTGCCTGGCTTCCAGCGCGTCCAGCGCCTCGGCCAGCCCGCTCATCGGGTACACCTTCGACACGGTCGGTCGGATCTTTCCTTCGCTGGCCCAGCCGCACAGTGTCTTCATGACGGCCTGCAATGCGTGGGCATGCTGTGCCCGCTCGTTGGCGGGCGTCCAGCCGATGTAGCGGCCGACGAAAAATCCATGCAGCGTCAGGTTCTTTACCAGCAGCAGGTTCAGCGGCGCTTGCGGGATGCGGCCGCTGGCAAAGCCGATGCTGAGAATCCGCGCGTTGGCGGCCGCCGCGCGCAGCGCCTGGTCGAACAGGTCGCCGCCTACCGGGTCCACCACCACGTCGGCACCGCGCCCACCGCTCACGCGCTTGACGGCGGCGGCCAGGTCTTCCGGCGCGAGCGCATGTTGGGCGCCGCGCCGCAGGGCCTGTGCGCGTTTCGCATCGGTGCTGGCGCAAGCGATCACCTGCGCGCCCAACTGATGGGCGATTTCAACGGCGGCCAGGCCCACGCCGGCGCCGGCGCCAAGCACCAGCACCGTGTCGCCGGGCTGCACGGCGCAGCGCCACACCAGGCCGCAGTAAGCGGTGCCGTAGGAGAGCGGGATCGGCAGGGCTTGCAGCGCGTCGAGCGTATCGGGAATGGGGTAGACCGTGTATTCGGGCAGCGTGACTTCTTCGGCAAAGCAGCCCCAGTCGGCAATGGCAGCCACGCGGTCGCCAGGGCGCAGGCGGGTGACAGCTGCGCCGCAAGCCACCACGCGGCCGACCCCCTCGGTGCCGGGCACGAACGGCAGCGCCGGCTTGGTCTGATAGCGGCCTGCCACCATCAGGCCTGTGGCGTGGCTGACGCTTGCGTACTCCACGGCCAGCGTGACGGCGTGCGGATCCGCCAATGCCGGGCGCGGGATGCTGGCAAGGCGAACGTCTTGCGCTTTGCCGAAATGCTCGCACAGCAGGGCCCGCATCATGCCGTGCCTCCAGCGGTGGCGTTGCCCGCCAGAGGGCTGGCCTGCCTGACGATGCCCGTCTCCAGCCATTGCGCGAGCTTGTCCAGGGTGACACCGTACTCACGCAGCACGGCTTCGGTGTGTTCTCCGACACGCGGCGCGGCGGTGGCCGCCCGCCGCATGCCCTTGGCGGGAATGCCGGCAAACGGCAAGGCACCCAGCCCCGCCTGCTCGACCGTCTGGAAGGTCCCCTGCGGCGCCGCTAACGGGTGGTCGAGCACTTGCTGGTAGTTGCGCACCGGCGCATGAAGGACGTCATGCGCCTGCAGGATGCCGAGCCAGTGCGCCGTGCTCTTGCCGGCAAGCACCGCCGCCACGGCGTCCTGCAGCCAGGCCGCGTGCGCCATGCGGCTGGCGTTGTCCGCAAAGCGCGCATCTTGCGCCCAGCCGGGGCGATCCAGCGCGCGGCAGAGCCTGCCGAATTGCGCGTTGTTGAGCGCCAGCAAGGTGAGGCTGCCATCGCTGGTGGCAAAGACGCCATTTGGCGCGCTCACCGGCCCGGCGGCCACAGCGCCCTGGATGGCGTACTCGAGGATATTGTTGGCCTGCAGCGCCACGCAGGCGTCGAACAAGCTTAGCTCGACATGCGCGCCGGCACCGCTGCGAAAGCGCCTGCACAAGGCGGCAGCGGCGGCCTGCGCCGCGTACAGGCCAGTGGCCGCGTCCGCCAGCAGCATGCCGATGCGCCGCGGCGAGCCGTCCGCCATGCGGTTGGTGTGCATGAGGCCGCTGTCGGCCTGCATCACGGAGTCCGAGGCCGGGTGGTCGGCATAGGGGCCGTGCGCGCCGTAGCCGCTGATGGACACATAGACCAGCGCCGGGTTGCGCGCGGACAGCGCGGCGTAGCCAACGCCAAGGCGCTCGGCAACCTGCGGCCGGAAGTTCTGCACCACGATATCCGCCCGCAGCGCGAGGTCGAACAACAACGCCTTGCCGGCGTCGGTGGCCGCATCGATGCAGACGCCGCGCTTGCCGGCGTTGTACGCGATCGACAGCGCACTGTGCTCGCCACGCACCACGCCAACATGCCGGCCCCAGTCGCCAGCAGGCGGATCGACCTTGATGACGTCGGCGCCTTGCTGCCAGAGGATGTGCGCGCAGTAGGGGCCTGCGATGCCCTGGCTGATATCCAGGATGCGCAGGCCGGAGAAGGGCAGGTCGTCGACAGCTTCGGATGAAGGCGGGGTATGCGAAGGTAGCGCGGATTGCAGGTCGGTCTGGGCCATCGGCAGGGATCTGGGAGTCGTCATGTCGCATCGGATGCCCTATGCTAGGGCGTACTCCTGGCCGAGACAATCCGCCGGCCTGTGCCATCCGTGTTGACTCATGATTGACAATAATCCCAGCTTCGACCTGAACCTGATCCGGCTGTTCGTCACGCTGGTGGAATCCAGAACGCTCACGGCCGCCGCCGCGCGCGGCGGCATGACCCGCTCCAATGTCTCGCGCCGGCTCAAGGCGCTGGAGCAACATATGGGCGCGCAACTGATGCGGCGCACCACCCGCCATGTGGAGCTGACCGAGGCCGGGCGGCTGCTGTATGCGCACGGCGTGCGCATGCTGGATGAGCTGCAAGCGGCGGGCACTTCCATCGACAGTCTCGGCCAGACCGTGCGCGGCGATGTGCGGATCCGCCTGCCCACTGGGCTCGGGCACTTGTACCTGGCGCAGGTGTTGCTGGAGTTCGCCCGGCAATATCCGGCCATCTCCCTGCGCGTGCTGATCAATGACTATATCGGCGACCTGATCTGCGCCGAGGTGGATGTGGCGTTGAAGATCACCTCCCTGCCGCCGGAGGATCATGTGGCGCGCAGGATTTGCGCGGTAGGCTGGTGCCTGTGCGCATCGCCCGTGTTCCTGGCGGAGCACGGGCCGGTCAGCCGCGCGGAGGATCTTGCCCATTGCGACCTGATCGCACCGGCGTCGCTGGGCCGGCGCTTTGATCTCAAGCTGAAGCTGGCCGGCACGCCGCTGATCCTGCGGGTCGCCCCGCGCATCCAGTCCGGCGACTATCCGTTCCTGCTCGAGTCGATGATGACAGGGCTCGGCGTTGCCTTGCTGCCGCGCTACGCCGTGTGGCAGCAGATCGGGCGTGGCGAAGTGGTGGAGGTGCTGCCCGAGTACGAGCCCGAAGGCGTGGGCGACAGCATTTACATGCTGACCGCGCCGAATCGGTTTCCCACGCTGGCCACCCGCACGCTGATGGACTTCATCCGCGCACGGCTGGAGAACCAGGCGGGGAACTGGGGCGGGCG
>NZ_JBXASU010000177.1:0-4322 GCF_058809705.1 Cupriavidus sp. MPR-AND1C
CGGGAGGGGAGTACTGGGGCTGGAAGGCCGCCGCGAACTCGGGCCGCGATAGCTGCTCGATGGTCAGCACATCCTGCGGATCGCGCAGCAGTTCCCAATGCTCGCCCAGAGAGACCTCTCCCGCCGGCGGCAGACGCATTTCCGCCCATGCGGCGCTGTGGCCGAGCCAGCACAAGAGAACGATCCAGAATAGCCGAAGCATGGTCCCTTCAAGTCGCGTTTCGCGGGAAAGGCCATGACTATATCCGAGCAAGGATGGGGTTTTTTCGCTTTGCCCGGCAATGTCAGGATTTGTCAGTTTTGCGGTGATGCCATTGGAGATGGATCTGCGCAGATAAAGGCACTCGACATCGCCACCGGCGCCACTTGAGCCGACCGCCTGACTACCTGACTACCCATCGGCCGGCATCCTGTTGCCGGCCGATGGCATCACCCCACGAACCGATATCCCACCCCCACCTCCGTCATCAGGTGCAAGGGTTGCGCGGGATCGGCTTCCAGCTTGTGCCGCAGGTGCCCCATGTACACCCGCAGGTAGTGGCTGCTCTCCGAGTGCGCCGGCCCCCAGACTTCACGCAGCAGTTCGCGATGCGTCATGACCTTGCCGCGATGCGCGATCAGCACGGCGAGCAGGCGATACTCGATCGGCGTCAGGTGCACATCCTGCCCGGCGCGGGTGACCACGCGGTTGGCCAGGTCGATCTGCACCTCGCCAAAGCCGATCTGCGGCGTGCCTTGCGGATTGGTCCTGGCGTGGCGGCGCAGCAGCACGCGCACACGCGCGATCAGCTCGCCCACGCCGAAGGGCTTGGTCAGGTAGTCGTCCGCGCCAGCGTCCAGCGCGGCGATCTTGTCGTCCTCGCCGGAACGCGCCGATAGCACCAGCACCGGCACTTCGGTCCAGGTACGCATCTCGCGGATCAGCGTCATGCCATCGCCATCGGGCAGGCCCAGGTCGAGGATCACCACGTCGGGCTGGCGCGTGCCGGCATCGATCAGGCCGCGCTTGAGCGTCTCGGCTTCATGCACGGCGCAGCCTTCTGCCTGCAGCGCCTCGCGCACGAAGCGCCGGATATGCGGCTCGTCTTCGACCAGCAAGACAGTTGGCGAAAATTCAAATCCCATTTCAGCTGGACTCCTTGTTTGCGGCATCGTGCGCAACCGGCACGCCGCCGTTGCCGTGCGCGGCTAGCAGCGCCGATTCAAGTGCCTCGGGCGGCTCGGGCTCGATCGCAGGCGGATTGCCGCGCGGCAGCGCCACGACAAAACGTGCGCCGGTGTGGTCCGCATTCACGCTCTCCACCCAGATGCGCCCGCCGTGCGCCTGCACGATGGCCTCGCACACGGCCAGCCCGAGGCCAACGCCCGCGGTCGCGGACTCGCGCTCGCCGCGCGTGAATTTCTGGAAGATCGAGAGCTCTTGCCCGCGCGGCACGCCGGGGCCATCGTCCGCCACCGCGAGCCGCACCTCCGTTTCAGCCACTTCGCCGGAGATGCGGATGCCGGTGCCCGGCGGCGTGTACTTGGCAGCGTTCTCCAGCAGGTTGCACAGCACGCGCTCCATCAGCACCGCATCGCACTCCACCAGCGGCAGCGCCGATAGATCCGCGACCGACACGCGGTGCCGCGACAACGCATCACGCATGCCGGCAAGCGCCGCGCCCACCAGCTCCTCGAGCGACTGCCACTCCTTTTGCATGCGCACGTCACGGCTTTGCAGCCGCGCCATGTCGAGCAGGTTGACCACCATGGTGCGCATGCGCAGCGCTTGCTCGCGCATGGCATCGACGGTTTCCGACAGCGACGCAGGCAGCGGCGGCTCGGTGCGCTGCATGGTCTCGGCCATGCCGATCAGGCTGGTCAGCGGCGTGCGCAGATCATGCGAGACGGCGGCCAGCAGCGAGCTGCGCAGGCGCTCCGACTCCATCGACACCAGCGCCTGCTGCGCGACCTCCACGTAATGCAGCCGCTCGATGGCGATGGCGATCAGCGTGGCGAACACGTCGATCTGGCGGCGCCGCTCTGGCCGCGCGAAGGCGCGCCACTCCTGCGGCTCCACCGCGAGCACGCCGCGCGTCTGCATCGGCGCCTTGAGCGGCAGGTAGAGCACGGTGCTGCCCGGCAGCGTATGCGTGCCGGTGCCGGCGGGCTGGCCGTGATCGAACACCCATTGCGCCAGCACGGGATCGATCGCGTCATTGCCACGCTGCGTGGGGTCGATCACCGGCGGCAACAACCGCCCCTTGGGCGAGACAAGGAAGAATGCCGAACGCGCGCCAAGCGCGGCTTGCAGGAAGCGGCTGCTGATGTCGATGATCTGCTCGGGCATCAAGGCAGCGGACAACTCGCGCGCCAGCTCGTACAGGGTGCGCGCATCGGTCTCGCGCTCCACCGACACCTGGGCCTGCTCGCGCAGCCCGGCGGTAAGCTGGCCGATCACCAGGCCCACCGTCAGCAACACCGCGAACGTCACGAGGTACTGCACGTCGCTCACCGCGAAGGACATGCGCGGCGGCACGAAGAAAAAGTCGAAGGCCGCCACCGACAGCACCGAGGCCAGCGCAGCGGGGCCTCGGCCGTGGCGCAGCGCCACGCCGACCACGGCCGCGAGGAACAACATCGCGATATTGACCAGGTCGAACCACGGCCGCGTCAGCGCCGACAACAAGCTGGCGCCCCCGCACCATGCGACCGCCCACAGGTAGTCGATGCGGTGCGCCACCACGCTGCTGTCGTCGTTGGGCGCCGGATCCTCGCGCACGTCGGCGCGCCCGCCAGCCGGTTGCGCGCGGCCGCGCGTATCAGCGCCCATGGCGTCGGCGGCCACGCGGATCACGTCGATCTCCGGGCAGCCGAGCGCCAGCGAATCGGCAAAGCTGTGGCGCCCGAACAGCCAGGCGCGCGCGCCCAGGAACGGCGACAGGCCGAGTGCCAGCAGCGCCCGGCCGCGCGCCAGGAGGCTGCCGCCGCTGCGGCGCCAGTTGCCGGGGGCCCGCCCGACCACCACCTTGGTGAGGTTGTGGCGCCGCACATAACCCGCCACCGCCTGCACGATATCGCTGCCGGCCAGCGTCTCGGTGCGCGCGCCCAGCTCTTCGGCCAGCCGCATCGCCTCCTCGATATTCGCGCGCTCGTGCCCGCCAAGCGGCGCCAGGCGCGGCGTGGCCACCGTGACCACATGCCAGTCGCAGTCGAGCTGCCCGGCCAGCCGGCGCGCGCTCTTGACCACCTGCGCGGCATCGTCGCCGGTGCCGATGCACGCGAGCACCGCCTCGCGCGTGCGCCATACCGGCCGGATGGATTCGGCATGGCGGTATGCGCGCACGTCGTCGTCGACGCGGTCGGCGGTGCGGCGCAGCGCCAGCTCGCGCAGCGCGATCAGGTTGCCCTTGCGGAAAAAATTGGTGGCCGCGGTGCGCGCCTGCTCCGGCAGGTAGACCTTGCCGTCGCGCAGGCGCCGCAGCAATTCGTCGGCGGGCAGGTCCACCAGGATGACTTCCTCGGCGTCATCGAAGACCGTGTCGGGTACCGTCTCCCACACACGGATGCCGGTGATGCCGCCCACCGCCTCGTTGAGGCTGTCCAGGTGCTGGACGTTGACGGTGGTCCACACGTCGATGCCGGCCGAGAGCAGTTCCTCGATGTCCTGCCAGCGCTTGGGGTGGCGGCTGCCGGACGCGTTGGAGTGCGCCAGTTCGTCGACCAGGATCAGCGCCGGGCGCCGGGCCAGCGCGCCGTCCAGGTCGAACTCCTGCAGCACGCGGTCGTCGAGCTTGTGATGCGGCATGGCCCTCATCGGCAGCCGCTCCAGCCCCGCGATCAGCGCCTCGGTCTCGGCGCGGCCATGGGTCTCCACCACGCCGATCACGACATCGCTGCCTTGCTCGCGCAGCGCCCGGGCCGCGGTCAGCATGGCGAAGGTCTTGCCCACGCCCGCGGAGGCGCCGAAATACACCCGCAGCTTGCCGCGCGCGGCGCGCTCGCCCTCCTGCTGCATGCGTTGCAGCAAGGCGTCGGGATCGGGCCGGCCGGGGGCGTCGCGCTGGGCGGTGTCAGGCATGGTGGGGTTCATTGCCCGGGAGGTGGATGGATGAAAACGATTGTGCCACGCTTAAGGTCAAACACCGGCACGAATAACGCACTGCGGGGGCGGGACGAAGCCGCCGAACGGGCCAAGACCACGAGCTACGACGACGGCTGTCTCTCCCTCTCCCCTCATGGGGAGAGGGCCGGGGAGAGGGGCGGTTTGACTAGGAGCCACTTGAAGCGAAGCCCGTGGTTTTTTCCGGCACGACGGCGTAACGATCGCCCGCCCTCTCCCC
>NZ_JBXASU010000178.1:0-4306 GCF_058809705.1 Cupriavidus sp. MPR-AND1C
GTGCGGTAGTGGCCGGGATCTCATCCCAGAGTTCGGCCTCGGCACCCACCGGGGTGCTGCTCTGCCAGTGCACGCCGAAATACAGCACGATGCCCAGCAACAGGTGCATGAAAACCGCGAGCAGGAGGGAACGCAGGGTTCCCCGCTCCGGGGCCGGCTGATAAGGATAGGCGGCGGTTTTCATCGCGTGGGTCGGTGCTTACTTGGGCTTGACCATCAGGCCGACGCGCTTCACGCCATCAGCCTTGAGCACTGACATGACGTCCAGCACGGCTTCGTACTTGACCGAGCGGTCGGCGGCGATCACCACCGGCTGATCGGGATTCTCGTTCTGGCGCTGATGCACGAAATCGATCAGGCCCTGCTTGTCGAGCTTGCGCTCGAAGCTGTTGCCGGCGTTATCCTTGCCACGCGCGGTCAGTGCGCCGTCCTCATGCACGGTCACCACGATAGGGGGCGCCTTTTGCTGCTGGGTGGCGTTGGCCACGCTGGGCAGGTCAACCACGGCGGGATTCACGATCGGTGCCGCCACCATGAAAATGACGAGCAGCACCAGCATCACGTCAATGTAAGGCACGACGTTGATGTCGGCGCTGGCCCGGCGGCGCGAGCCGCCACGGCGCTGTATCGCTGCCATTGCTGGTTCTCCTTGACCGAAGACGTTGGTGGCTTCGGCGCTTTAGCGGGTCTGCCGTTGCAGGATGTTCAGGAACTCTTCCATGAAACTCTCGAAGCGGATGGCCAGGCGATCCACTTCGGTGGCGTAGCGGTTGTAGGCAATGACAGCCGGAATCGCCGCGAACAGGCCGATGGCGGTGGCGACCAGCGCCTCCGCAATGCCGGGCGCCACGGCCGCAAGCGTTGCCTGCTGCACATTGGACAAGCCGCGGAAGGCGTTCATGATCCCCCATACAGTGCCGAACAAGCCGATGTACGGGCTGACCGAACCCACCGATGCCAGGAACGGAAGGTGCGATTCCATCACATCCATCTCGCGCTGATAGGCCGCGCGCATCGCACGCCGCGCGGCATCGAGCAGTGCGCCGGCGTCATTGTTGCGCTCGCGCGCCTTCAGGTACTCGCCCATGCCGGATTCAAAGATCCGTTCCAGCGCGCCTGTGTTGTGACGATTATTGGCTGCGCTCTGATACAGGGCCTGCAGGTCGCCGCCGGCCCAGAAGTCGCGCTCGAAACCCTCGGTCTGTGTGCGCGCGGCGCGCAGGGAGAAATGCTTACGGAAGATATATGTCCACGAGAACAGGGACATCACCAGCAGCAGGGCCATGACGGCCTGCGCCAGCACACTGGCGTGCAGCACCAGCGAAATGATCGACAGGTCTTGCGTGACGGTCACGGGATTCATCGAGCGGTCTTGATGGTTGCAAGGACGGGAGCGGGAATGGGAGTCGGGCGAAATGTGCTACGATCAACACATCCAACCCGGATGGCGCCAGTAGCCAGCAATTGCTCTCCACGCCAGGCTTCCTGGGCGAATTGGACCGACGCCGGGCCAACCCGTTCAATCTGTGTCCGGATCTCAAGCAAGTCGTCCAGACGGGCGGGGGCATTGTAGTCCACCGCCGTGCTTCTGACGATGAAGACGACGCCGGACTCATCGGCCAGCGCTTGCTGCTCGATGCCTAGCGAGCGCAGCCACTCGGTACGGGCGCGCTCGAAGAACTTGAGGTAATTGGCGTAGAACACTACGCCGCCTGCGTCGGTGTCTTCCCAGTACACCCGCAAGGCCCACACATTGTTGCTCATGGCCGCGATTGTAACGGCAGCCGACCCGACCCGGTGTAAACCCTTGTCTGACATTACAACAATTACATGACCTGACGGACAAGGCATTGACTTTCGGTCTTTGGGCCCACGGCACTGTCTTGCAGCGAGCCAGCGCCTCGCGTTAAACTGCCGCCAACCATTCCATCTTGCGCGACTGGCGAAGTCAGTGGGCACTACCACGAGGAAGCGCAAAGTTCTCTGGCGCGATGTTTCAAGCGCCTGCCGCTCGCCTGGGCAGCGAATGGGAAGCAGGGTGCGCCCTGCGCCGGATAGCTAACGCGACCGGCGCCGGTCGCCTGTGCCTTCCCCGCGCGCCCTACCCCGAAGCCATTCGGAATTCCCCTTTTTCAGACGAGTTTTCGCCATGTTCGAACGCAGCCGCTATACGATCGACCAGATCGACCCCGAGCTTTTTGCCGCCATCCAGAAGGAAGACCAGCGCCAGGAAGAGCACATCGAGCTGATCGCCTCGGAAAACTACACCTCGCCGGCCGTGATGGCCGCGCAAGGCTCGCAACTGACCAACAAGTACGCCGAAGGCTATCCCGGCAAGCGCTACTACGGTGGCTGCGAGTACGTCGACATCGTGGAGCAGTTGGCCATCGACCGCGTCAAGCAACTGTTCGGCGCCGAAGCCGCCAACGTGCAGCCCAATTCCGGCTCGCAGGCCAACCAGGGCGTGTTCTTCGCGGCCCTGAAGCCGGGCGACACCATCATGGGCATGAGCCTGGCCGAAGGCGGCCACCTGACCCACGGCATGGCGCTCAACATGAGCGGCAAATGGTTCAACGTGGTCAGCTACGGCCTGGACGCAAACGAAGACATCGACTACGACGCGCTGGAAAAGCTGGCCCAGGAAAAGAAGCCCAAGCTGATCATCGCCGGCGCCTCGGCCTTCGCCCTGCGCATCGACTTCGAACGCATCTCCAAGGTGGCCAAGTCCATCGGCGCCCTGTTCATGGTCGACATGGCCCACTACGCCGGCCTGATCGCCGCCGGCGAGTACCCCAACCCGGTGCCGCACGCCGACTTCGTCACCACCACCACCCACAAGAGCCTGCGCGGCCCGCGCGGTGGCGTGATCCTGATGAAGGCCGAGCATGAGAAGGCCATCAACTCGGCCATCTTCCCCGGCATCCAGGGCGGCCCCCTGATGCACGTGATCGCCGGCAAGGCAGTCGCCTTCAAGGAAGCCCTGTCGCCCGAGTTCAAGACCTACCAGCAGCAAGTGGTCAAGAACGCCCGCGTGCTGGCCGAAACCCTGATCGAGCGCGGCCTGCGCATCGTCTCCGGGCGCACCGAAAGCCACGTCATGCTGGTCGACCTGCGCGCCATGCAGATCACCGGCAAGGAAGCCGAAAAGGTCCTGGGCGAGGCGCATATCACCGTCAACAAGAACGCCATCCCCAACGACCCGGAAAAGCCGTTCGTCACCTCGGGCATCCGCCTGGGCTCGCCGGCCATGACCACCCGCGGCTTCAAGGAAGAAGAAGCCCGCCTGGTGGCCAACCTCGTCGCCGACGTGCTGGAAAACCCGCACGACCTGGCCAATATCGCTCGCGTGCGCGAGCAAGTGGCAGCCCTGACCAAGCGTTTCCCGGTCTACGGCTAAAGCCCGGCGCCACCCGCCACCCGCGGGTGGCCGGCAGCCCCGCCGCGCCTGCGGCGGGCCTTGCCAACCCAGCCCGGCGCGACACAGAATGACAAGACGCTGCCTGCGCGGCACGCGCCCCGGCTCATACTTCGAGGTGGTCAGGCATGAAATGCCCTTTTTGCGCACACTCCAACACCCAGGTCCTGGACACGCGCATGTCGGAAGAAGGCGATACGGTGCGCCGCCGCCGCCGCTGTGAATCCTGCGACCGCCGCTTCACCACCTATGAGCGGATCGAACTATTCTTCCCCGCCATCGTCAAGAAAAACGGCTCCCGCGCGGACTATACCCGCGACAAGCTGAAAGACTCGATGCGCCTCGCCCTGCGCAAGCGCCCGGTCTCGGCCGAAGCCATCGACGCCTCCATCACCCGCATCGAAGAGAAACTGCTCGCCCTCGGCGAGAAGGAGATCCCCAGCAGCCAGGTCGGGGAGCTGGTCATGCGCGAGCTGCGCCGGTTGGACAAGATTGCTTACATCCGGTTTGCTTCGGTGTATCGAAGTTTTGAGGACGTGTCGGAATTCCGCGACATGCTGGATGAATTTTCGACGTCTACCCCACGGAAGGGGTAGCAGACTCCCAACGAAAGTTGTTTAATCTGCACTACCTTCTAATGCGGAAACAGAAGGTGCGGTGGACTCGCCCGGAGAGGCGAAATACGCCAACAAGAAAAAAACAATTTTCGGACGGGAGTCGAACATGGGTCAGCCTTCCTGCCTTGCGGCAGCGGGCTTGGTTGCACTTGCGCGCGCCAGGCTATCGTGGGCACCGGGGAAAGCGCTGCGCAGTGCATGGGCAGCGCTGATCTATTCATGCCCCTACGCCCTCCGGCACCCAGCCAACCGCCCCTCCCTCCCCTCTGCGCTA
>NZ_JBXASU010000179.1:0-4301 GCF_058809705.1 Cupriavidus sp. MPR-AND1C
CGCCCGACGAGTCCTGCCAGCCCCGCGCCCGCCGCGTCGGGTTCACGCGCGCTGCGCATTTTGCTGGTGCGCGATCCGCATGACGAGGATCCTCTCAATATCGAGACGATCCGTGCCGGGCTTGTCTCTGCGGGCTTCACGGACATCGAAACGGTGGACGCCGACCTGCGGCTGCCCGACGCAATCGCCGCGCGGCAGCCGGACCTGATCATCATCGCCTCGGAGTCGGCCGCGCGCGATACGGTCGAACATGTGTGCGTGTCGACCCAGCATGCGCCGCGCCCCATCGTGCTCTTCACGGACAACGACGACGCTCAGCGCATCAAGGCCGCGCTGAGCGCGGGGATCACCGCCTACATCGTTGACGGCCTGCGTGCCGATCGCGTCAAGACCGTGCTGGATGTGGCCTATGCGCGCTTCGAACTGGACCAGGAACTGCGCGCTGAGCTTGATGCCACGCGGCTGCAGCTGGCCGAGCGCAAGGAAGTGGAGCGTGCCAAGGGCCTGCTGATGAAGGAGCGCGGCATGACCGAAGACGAGGCTTACAAGCGGCTGCGCAGCATGGCGATGGAGCGCGGCATCAAGCTCGTCGAGGCGGCGCGGCGGGTCATCGATGTGATGAGCTAAGCCCCGGACAAACCATGATCGGGCGCCGCGATGCGCCCCGCACGCGCTTGGTGCAATGCACAAGGATGGCGCGACCGCATCACCTTTCGCGCACCGGCAGCGCACGCGCGCCGCTTCGGCGCGTCCTCTTCTGGCTCCTTGCCCACGCTCGCCGGTCCGTCGGACCCCGGCAACAGCCCTCCCCCCTTGGCACGCGGCTTGCGTAAACGGAGCATCGGCCAACGACGGCCGATCACATACCGATGTGCGCCGCCAACGACGGCCGCGCCGCATCACGGGACAACGGCGTCCTGACCTGCCCCCCGCATTTCTGGCGAACTGCGGCGCAGTTCAGGACGCTTTTCATTTGGAGCCGTGTCAATGCCCTCTCGCCTGAAGATTGCCAAGTCGCTGCATGCAGCAGTTGCCACCGATGCCAGCACCACGGGAGCCGATGCGGTGCCCGCCAGCAACGGACGGCGCCGCGTCCTGGCCACCATCGCCGGCGCCAGCGTGATCACCCTGGTCGATCCCCTGGTACGCGCTGGCGCATGGGCAGCAGGCTCCGACGCGCCGGAAAAACCGGAGGTGCGGATCGGCTTCATCCCGCTGACGGACTGCGCCTCGGTCGTGATGGCCGGCACACTCGGCTTCGACAAGAAGTACGGCATCAAGATCACACCCACCAAGGAAGCCTCCTGGGCCGGCGTGCGCGACAAGCTGGTCAATGGCGAACTCGATGCGGCGCATGTGCTGTACGGGCTGATCTATGGCGTGCAGCTTGGCATTGGCGGCCCCAAGAAAGACATGGCGGTGCTGATGAGCCTGAACCACAACGGCCAGGCCATCACGCTGTCATCCAAGCTGGCGGAGAAAGGCGTCAAGGACGGCGCCAGCCTGAAGGCGCTGATGATGAAGGAAAAGCGCGAGTACACCTTTGCCCAGACCTTCCCCACCGGCACCCATGCCATGTGGCTGTACTACTGGCTGGCCGCCAACGGCATCAACCCGATGCAGGACGCCAAGGCCATCACCGTGCCGCCGCCGCAGATGGTGGCCAACATGCGCGTGGGCAACATGGACGGCTTCTGCGTGGGCGAGCCCTGGGGCGCGCGCGCCATCGCCGACAAGATCGGCTTTACCGCAGAAACCACACAGGCGATCTGGAAGGATCACCCGGAAAAGACCCTGGGCACCACGGCGGAGTTCGTGCAGAAGTATCCCAACACGGCGCGCGCGATGGTGGCCGCCGTGCTCGACGCCTCGAAGTACATCGACGCATCGGCCTCCAACCGCCGCAAGACCGCCGAGACCATCGCCGCCAAGTCCTACGTCAACACCGACATGGACATCATCCTGGATCGCATGCTGGGCCGCTATAACAACGGCCTGGGCAAGACCTGGGACGACCCGGACTCGATGAAGTTCTACCAGGACGGCGCCGCCAACTATCCTTTCCTCTCCGACGGCATGTGGTTCCTCACGCAGCAAAAGCGCTGGGGCTTGCTCAAGGACCACCCTGACTACCTGGAGGTGGCGAAGAAGGTCAATCGCATCGACATCTACAAACAGGCCGCCGCGGCCGCGCAGGTGCCGCTGCCCAAGAGCGACTTCCGTACCGCGAAGCTGGTCGACGGCGTGGTGTGGGATGCCGGCAAGGACCCCAAGGCCTATGCCGACGGTTTCAAGATCAAGGCCTGAAGCGCACGCGCCCCGGCGTGATTCCGATTTTGATTGCCGCTTGAATGCCGGCGTGGCGACACGCCGGCCACCGAAGGAGCCAGACGTGAATGCACTAGCCCAGCCGGCCCCGCATGCCGCCAGCCAAGCCGCCCCTGCCGATGCCGGCACCAATGCCGAGGTTGCCGTGGTTGGCGACCAGCAAGCCCATGAACGCGCCGAGCGCCGCGCGCTCGCCGCGCAAGCCGAGGCCCGCCGCGCGGCGCGGCGCGACGCCATCACCGCCGTGGTGCTCAAGGTGATGCCGCCGGTAGCAGGCTTTGCGCTGTTCCTGCTGATGTGGCACGGCATCGCCACCATGATCCCCGCCATCCCCACGCCGGCCGCCACCTGGCATGCCGCCGTACCACTGTTCGCCGACCCGTTCTACCGCAACGGCCCCAATGACCAGGGCATCGGCTGGAACGTGCTGGCATCGCTGGCGCGCGTGGCGGCGGGCTTCGGGCTGGCCGCATTGATTGGCATCCCGGCCGGCTTCGCGCTGGGCCGCTTCGCTTTTCTCAACGCGATGATGGCGCCCATCATCAGCCTGCTGCGCCCGGTCTCGCCGCTGGCTTGGCTGCCCATTGGCCTGCTGCTGTTCAAGTCGGCAAACCCGGCGGCGATCTGGGCTATCTTCATCTGCTCGATCTGGCCGATGGTGATCAATACCGCGGTGGGCGTGACCCGTGTGCCGCAGGACTACCTGAATGTGGCGCGCGTGCTCGACCTTTCCGAATGGAAGGTGTTTACCCGCGTGCTGCTGCCCGCCGTGCTGCCGTACATGCTCACCGGCGTGCGGCTGTCCATCGGTACCGCCTGGCTGGTGATCGTGGCCGCGGAAATGCTCACTGGCGGCACCGGCATCGGCTTCTGGCTGTGGGACGAGTGGAACAACCTGAAGGTGGAACACATCGTCATCGCGATCTTCATCATCGGCATGGTCGGGCTGCTGCTCGAATACGCGCTGCTCAGCCTGGCCAAGCGCTTCAGCTACGGCAACTAAGACGCTAAGGAGAAGGCAATGGAAAAGTTCGTCCGTATCGAGAATGTCGGGCAGACCTTCAAAACCAAGAAGGGGCCGTTCGTGGCCCTGCGCGATGTCAACCTGACCATCGCCAGCGGCGAGTTCATTACGCTGATCGGCCACTCGGGCTGTGGCAAGTCCACCTTGCTCAACCTGCTGGCCGGGCTGGACCGGCCCAGCGCCGGCGCGCTGATCTGCGCGGAGCGCGAAATCGCAGGCCCCGGCCCGGATCGGGCGGTGGTGTTCCAGAACCATTCGCTGCTGCCCTGGCTGACCTGTTTCGACAATGTCTATCTTGGCGTGGAGCGCGTGTTCGGCGCCGCCGAGAGCAAGGCGCAACTGAAAGCCCGCACGCACGACACGCTGGCCTTGGTTGGCCTGACGCATGCCGAAGCCAAGTATCCGCAAGAGATCTCGGGCGGCATGAAGCAGCGCGTGGGCATCGCCCGGGCGCTGGCCATGGAGCCCAAGGTGCTGCTGATGGACGAGCCCTTTGGCGCGCTGGACGCGCTCACCCGCGCGCACCTGCAGGACGAACTGATCAAGATCGTGGCGAAGACGCGCAGCACGGTGGTGATGGTGACCCACGACGTGGATGAAGCGGTGCTGCTGGCCGACCGCATCGTCATGATGACCAACGGCCCCGCGGCCACCATCGGCGAAGTGCTGAAGGTGGACCTGCCGCGGCCACGCGAGCGCATGGCGCTGGCCGAGGACAAGGATTACCACGCATGCCGCACGGCAGTGCTGGACTTCCTGTACCGCAAGCAGCGCAATCCCGCCCTGAAGGAAGCCGCCTGAGCGGGGCGATGACGGGCCCGCCACTGCCGCGCCAGGGGCGAAGCCGAGCCGGCATCGCGCCTGTCATGGGCACGGCCGGCCCGCTCCGCTATCATGGACTTCAAACAACAGAGTCCCAACCTGCCATGACCACCACGCCCACCACGCC
>NZ_JBXASU010000180.1:0-3974 GCF_058809705.1 Cupriavidus sp. MPR-AND1C
GGGTTATGGGGGACTGCGTAGTGCGGTCCGGGGGCTTTATCCGTGCCACCCGATACCTTGATGTAGATTGTATACTATCTACTGTTTTTGGGAAGATGGTATTCGCGTTTCGGGAATAAAAAAAGCGAGGCACGAATGGCCTCGCTTCTTGCTGCTCGATGCGACAGGTTCAGCGCCAGAGGAACATGGCGCAAACGGTGGACACGCACAGCCCGATCAGCACCGGCAACAGCAAGGCGCGCACCGCATCGAGCACCGGCACCCGGGCAAATCCGGCCACCGCGATCAGGGAGGACCACGCGATCAGCGTGCCGCCGCCCGTCCACACCGCGCCCATCTGCCCGATTGCCGCCAGCGTGGCGGAATCGAAGCCCACCACCGGGCCCAGCGCGCCAGCCAGCGTGCCGGTCAGCGGCAGGCCGGCAAAGCCCGAGCCGTCGATGCCAGTGATCATGCCCACCAGCAGCACGCCGAATGCCACCAGCACATGGTTATCCGGAATCATGTGCTGGTACGCCTGGATCAGCTCGAACAGCAGGCTGGGCGCCTTGTCGGCGCTGACGCCCAGGATCTGCGCCGCGGTCTCGCCGGCGCCGACAAAGAAGAAGCCGGCGATCGGCAGCACCGAGCCCATGGCCTTGAAGGCGAAGACAAAGCCATCGGTGATGTGCTCGGGGCACACATCGAGCATCTTGCGCGGGCCTTCCGCCGCCAGCGTGGCCAGCATCATCAGCAGCGCCGCAACGCCGCCGACCAGTGCTGCCGCATCGCCGCCCTTCAACTCCGGCAGGGCCGAACCCATCTTCGGCAGCACCATCACGGCCACCACCGCCAGGAAGGCCAGCGGCGTCACCACCGCGAAGCACTTGGACCACTTGACGCGGCGCAGCGCCACCATGGCCAGGCTGCGCTCGATATTGGCATCGGTGACGAGCGGCTCGTCGTGCTCGGTGCCGCGCGCGATCTCGGCCTTGTCGAAGGTGCCCGCGTGTTCGGGCTTTTCCACAGCGCCGCCCGCGCGCGCTTGCCAATGGGTCAGCAAGGCGCCGCTGGCAGGCACGATGTGCTTGCGCATCGACAGATAGGCCAGGGTCAGCGCGATGGCGCCGGTAATGATCGACAGCACCAGCGCGCGATCGGCAACCACCACCGCGCTGACCGCGGCGCCGGCGGCCTTGGCGCTGATCCCGGGCGCCACGCCAATCACATAGTCGGACGACAGCGCCATGCCCTGCCCCGCGATCGCGATGGCCATGGCGCCCGCCAGCGGCGGCAGGCCGGCCGCAATCGCTGCCGGCAGCAGGATGGCCGAGACCAGCGGCACCGCCGGCGTGGGCCAGAAGAACAGCGAAATCACGTAGGTAATGCCAGCCAGGATGAAGAACGCGGAATGGCCGTTTTTCATCACCACCCGGAATGGCTCCACCATGCGGATATCCGAGCGCAGCGTCTTCAGCGAGTTGAGCAGCGCTGTCATGAATGCGATGACCAGGAAGATGTTGAACAGCTCCTTGGCCGCCACCAGGCTTGCCGAAAAAATGCCTCCCAGCGCCGAGACCGGGCTACCGGTCAGTGCGAACACCACCAGAAACGTACCCAGAATCGATGGCACGACCACATTGGCCCGCAGGATCATGGTCAGGACGATCACCGCCACGCCCGCCAGGTAGATCCAGTGTGCCGCGCCAATCACCGCTTCGTGTTGCATGTATTCCCCTTGGATCTTTATCTGTAGAGACCATCGTTTTTGTCTTGTGGGACTATAGCCGCCCCATGAACGTATACTATATTCTTGATCCGCATCAAAACAAGCGAAATCTACCGGGACTAGGGAATCCACCCAATCTGGTGCAAACCCTTACGTTTTCGCGCTGAAACGGGGACGGCAGGCACCTTTTGCGAGCCAGCAGTGCTCATTCGGCCTGTTCCAGATGTCTTTCACTTGAATTTTATGTAGACTGTATACCAATTTGTCGCGCCATCAACATGCCATCGCCGATGGCGCAGAGTGCGATCCCTGACGCCAATCCGAGCCGCCATGACACTTTCCACCCTTCTTCCCGCCGGTACCACCGCCTGGCAATTCGGCCTGATGGGTGCGCTGATCCTGTGCGGCGCCTGCCTGCAAGGCGTGGGCGGGATCGGCTTCTCGATGGTGTCGGCGCCGGTGGCCGTGCTGTTTTTCCCGCAACTGGCCCCGGGTCCCTTGCTGGCCATGGGCGGGCTGGTCTCGTTGCTGGGTGCGATACGCGAGTTCCGTGCCATTGCCTGGCGCACGGCGGGCAATGCCCTGGCTGGACGTGCGGCGGGCACGGTGGTGGCGGTGGCGGCGATGACGCAGCTGCCGGCCGAAGTGCTGGCGCTGGTGTTCGCGCTGTCGATCCTGGCTGCGGTGGCGCTGAGCCTGCTGGGCTGGCGGGTGCAGGCATCCGGCCTGAACATGGCGGTGGCGGGTGCCGCCTCCGGCTTCATGGGCACGGTCACCTCGGCGGGCGCGCCGCCCTTTGCCATCGTCATGCAGCACCTGCCGCCGCCGCAGCTGCGCGCCACCATCGGCTGCATCCTGTGCGCCGGCGCAGCGTTTTCGCTGGCCATGCTGGCTGCCGCCGGCCGTTTCGGGCTGGTGGAACTGTGGCTCAGCCTGAGCCTGTCGCCCATGCTGCTGGTCGGCTTTGCCGTGTCCAATCGCCTCAAGAACCGCTTTTCGGCCAAGGCCGTGCGCAAGCTGCTGCTGGCGCTGTGCACGGCCGGCGCCATTGGCGTGCTGGTCAAGCTCGCCCTGCCCGCCTGACGCGCCTCTTCGCCTCTGCGCGCCTCACCTTAGACCCTACGCTCCCCTCCCCCGCTACGCCAGGAAATAGACCATGCTGCATATCACCGACGAGATGATCGACCGCCACGTCAGCCCCGCTGACGCCCAGCAAGTGATGCTGGACGCTTTCCGCAGCTTCGGCCAAGGCAAGGCCGCCATGCAGGAGCGTATCCGTACCGAGGCCGGTGGCGTCAAGCTGTCCACGCTGGGCGCTGTAATTCCCGAGCAACAGGTGGCCGGCGCCAAGGTCTACACCACCATCAAGGGACAGTTTTCCTTTGTCATCCTGATCTTCTCCACCGAGGACGGCCGGCCGCTGGCATCGTTCGATGCGGGCGCGATCACCCGGCTGCGCACGGCTGCCTGCTCGGTGCTGGCGGCCCGGCACCTGGCGCGGCCGGGAGCCGAAGTGCTGGCGCTGTTTGGCGCCGGCACGCAAGGCGTGCAGCATGCCCGCCAGCTCGCCGCCGCCCTGCCGCTCAAGCGCATCCTGCTGTCCGACCCGTATGCCGATGCCGCCATGCCCGAGCGCCTGGCGCGCCAGTGCGGCATCCCGGTCGACCTTGCGCAGCCGGACCAGGCCGTGGCTCAGGCCGACATCGTGGTCACCGCCTCGCGCTCCACCACGCCGTTGTTCTCCGGCCACTCCCTCAAGCCCGGCGCCTTCGTCGCGGCCATCGGGTCCAGCCTGCCGCACACCCGCGAGCTGGACGACGTGGCGCTCTCCCGCGCGGCCCGGCTGGTAGTGGAGTGGCGCCCCCAATCCATGCGCGAGGCCGGAGACATCGTGCTGGCGGATCCCGCCGTGCTGCCGGCCGACAAGGTCGTCGAGCTGGCTGATGTGGTGACCGGCAGCGTGAAGCCGCGCGGCAATGACACGGACATCCTGATCTACAAGTCCGTGGGCGTGGGGCTGGAGGATGTGGCGCTGGCGGGCTTCGCCTACCGGCAGATCGAGGCCGCGGGTGAAGCCAGGGCCGCTTGATTCACGCTATGTGGTGCTGCCGGCATGCGGCCCGCTATTGGCCTGCATATCGGCCTGCATATTGGCCTTGTCAACCACTACCCCTTTCTTCTAATTGTAGATAGTATACAATTATCGAAACGATAGCCGGTCAAGCAGATCGCTTCCGGACGATGCTACGCAGTCCCCCCACAACCT
>NZ_JBXASU010000181.1:0-3167 GCF_058809705.1 Cupriavidus sp. MPR-AND1C
GCCAGGCTCTCCCTTGAAACCCCCCAGTACGAAAGTACTGGGGGGTTTTGCTTTTGTGCGATCGAAAGTGGCTGCGATTTTGCGGCTGCGATTTGCAGCAACGATTTTGCGCGATCACGTTTGCCAAATGAAATGTGAATCGCGGAGCGCGAAACCCAACGCCCCGCGATTCAGGCCCGGCCTCAGGCCTCAGGCCTCAAGCTTTCTTCAACTGCTCCCGGATCGGTAGCGCGCGGATGCGCTTGCCGGTAGCCGCAAAGATCGCATTGCACAGCGCAGGCGCGATGGTCGGCACGGCCGGTTCGCCGACGCCGCCGAGCGGTGCGTCGAACTTGCCCGGCACCAGATGCACATGGATCTGGCGCGGCGCCGAGGGCGCGCGCATCACCTCGTACTGGTGGAAGTTGTCCTGCTGGGCGCGCCCGTCCTTGAAGGTGATCTCGCCCGTGGTGGCCAGGCTGATGCCCATGATGCAGGCGCCTTCCACCTGTGAGCGGATGCGGTCCGGGTTGACCTGGGCGCCGCAGTCCACCGCCATGTCGATGCGCGGCACGCTGATGCTGCCGTCATCGGCCACCACCACTTCGACCACCGCCGCGACGTAGGTCACGAAGCTGTAGCAGACCGCCAGCCCCAGCCCGCGTCCCTTCGGCAGCGTCTTGCCCCAGCCGGCTTCGCGCGTAGCCAGTTCAATCACGCCGCGCAGGCGGCCGATATCAAGCGGATACTGCTGCGGCGATTCGCCGTAGTTCCAGGTATCGGACAGCTGCGTCGGGTCAATGCGCCGGTCCGGGCCGAGCAGCGCCAGCAGGTAGTCGCGATGGTCGCGCCCGGCTGCCGTCGCCAGTTCGGCCGCGAACGATTGCACGGCAAAGGCGTGGGGGATGTTGGACACCGAACGGAACCAGCCGATGCGGGTGTGCGCCTCCACCTCGGGGTTTTCCACGCGCACGTTGGGGATGTCGAATGGCATGTTCACCGCCGACATGCCAAGCTCGAACGCGGCTTCGTTCTTCGCGCCAGCCACGAAGGTCGACGTGATGGTGGAGGCTGCAGTGCGATGCAGCCATGCCTGCGTCTTGCCGTCGGTGCCGAGCATGGCTTCCATGTGCTCGACGGAAACGGTGTGGAAGTAGTCGTGATGCAGGTCGTCGTCGCGCGTCCAGGTTACCTTGACCGGCTTGCCACCCATGGCCTTGGACAGCAGCGCGGCCTCGGCGGCGAAGTCCGGCTTGGACTTGCGGCCAAAGCCGCCGCCCAGCAGCGTCACGTGTACGGTGACGTCCTCCGGCTTCAGGCCGAGATGCCCGGCCACGGTTTCGCGCGTGGCCTGCGGCGCCTGGACCGACGTCCAGACTTCACACTTGCCATCGGCGATGCGCGCCGTCGCAACCGGCGGCTCCATCGTGGCGTGCGCGATATGCGGCAAGTAATACTGTGCCACGATGCGCTTGCCGGGGCCGGACAGGGCGGCCATCGTGTCGCCCTGGTTGCGCACCACCTTGCCGGGCTGGCTTGCGGCCTTTTCCATCGCGGCGCGGAACGCACCGGACTCGTAGCTGGCGTTGGGGCCATCGTCCCAGCGCAGCTTCAGCGCCTCGCGGCCCTTGATGGCCGACCAGGTATTGGTGGCGATCACTGCCACGCCGCCCAGCGGGTGGAACAGGGCGGGCGCGGGGCTGCCGGCCAGCTCCACCACCTTGATCACGCCGGGCACCTTCATCGCCAGCGTGGAGTCAACGCCGGCGAGCTTGCCGCCGAACACGGGTGGGCGGGCGATGACGGCGTACAGCATGCCGTCGAGCCGCACGTCGATGCCGTACTGCGCGCGGCCAGTGGCGATGTCGTGGCCATCGATGCTGCGCGTGCTGTCCTTGCCGATATAGCGGAATTGGGCCGGATCCTTCAGCTTGAGGCTGGCGGCCGCCGGCACGGGCAGGCGCGCGGCGTCCTTTGCCAGCGCGCCAAAGCCAAGGCTCTTGCCGCTCGGCACGTGGACCACCGCGTGGTTGCGCGCCTGGACTTCGCTTGCCGGCACATTCCAGCGCGCGGCGGCGGCAGCTTCCAGCATCATCCGCGCACTAGCGCCCACGCGCCGCATGGGCTCGAAGAAATGCCGCACGCTGCGCGAGCCGTCGGTGTTCTGGTTGCCGTAGCGGATTTCATCGCCGGGCGCCTGCACCACCAGCACCCGCGCCCAGTCGGCTTCGAGCTCGTCGGCCACCACCATCGGCAGGCTGGTGCGCACGCCTTGCCCCATCTCGGAGCGGTGGCAGACGATGCTTACCTTGCCATCTTCGGCAATGGAGAGGAACACCAGCGGGCTATCCACGGCACCGCCGGGCATGCCGTCGCGGCCGTACTTCTTGGGCTCATCCGCTGCCAGCACGATGCCGTCCAGGCCAACCGTCAACGTCAGGCCGGCGAGGGCGCCCATGCCCTTGAGCCAGGCGCGGCGCCCGGCGGATTGCAGCGTGCTCATTGGGCGCTCCTCTTGCCGGTCGGCTGGGCAGACGGCTTTGCCGCCACGCTCGATCTGGCAACGTGCTGGATGGCGGCGCGGATGCGCGTATAAGTGCCGCAGCGGCAGATGTTGCCGCTCATGGCCCCGTCGATGTCTTCTTCGCTCGGGTGCGGGTTGGTGTGCAGCAGCGCGGTGGCGGACATCAACTGCCCCGCCTGGCAGTAGCCGCACTGCGGCACGCCGAATTCCTCCCACGCTGCCTGCAAGGCCTGCCCGATCTTGTCGGCCGACAGGCCCTCGATGGTGGTGATCTTCTTGCCGGCCACCGCCGAGATCGGGGTCACGCAGGAGCGGATCGGCTGGCCGTCCAGGTGCATGGTGCAGGCGCCGCACAGGGCCATGCCGCAGCCAAACTTGGTGCCGGTCAGGCCGAGGTGATCGCGCACCGCCCATAGCAGCGGGGCGTCATCGGGCAGATCGATCTTCTGCGGCTTACCGTTGATCGTGATGGTTCTCATGTTTTTTGTGGGGATGGTGCAACGGGGACGAGGGCTGGCGGACGAGCCAGGTGCCTGCGCGGCTTTGCGCAACGCGCATTGTGATGCCGGCGGCAGGTACTCGGGAATGGCGGTGTGGGGATTTGTTAATTCCAAAAACTGGAATTATGACGCTGCGCAGGGTGGGGCGAGGGGCGGTGCGGAGG
>NZ_JBXASU010000182.1:0-2863 GCF_058809705.1 Cupriavidus sp. MPR-AND1C
TTTTTGCCTACTTTTTTGGCAAGACAAAAAAGTAGGTCGCCGCCCCGCAGGGGTGGTGAAACTGCAGTTGAAGTTGAAGTTGTAGTTGAAGTTGACGTTAAGCAGTCACCCCTAACGCCGAAACCTCAAAAGCTCGAACGCCCGCTAGGTCAGTCAGCCAAGCAATTCAGGAACAACCGCCCCAAGCCGCTCGCAGGCCTGCGCCAAGGCCGCCTCCAGGGCCGCGCCAGCAGACGTCATCGGCGCACGCAGCTCATTGCGCATCCATCCCTCGCGCGCCAGCATGGCCTTGAGCGGACCCGGATTGGGCTCCGCGAACAGCAGCTTGATCACCGGCATCACGGCATGGAAAAGCCGGCGCGCATGCTCGAGCCGCTGCCCCGCCACCGCCTGCGCGAGCGCCACGAACAGTGCCGGATACAGATGGGCGGAAGCGATGATCGCGCCGGCGCCGCCTAGGCACAGCGTGCCCAGCAACTGGTGATCCTCCCCCGCCAGCACGCTCAGGCGAGCGTCGGCAATGACGGCCTGCGTGCCGTGGTAGTCACCGCCGCAATCCTTGATGGCACGGATATTCGGATGCGCGGCCAGCGCCAGGATGGTTTCCGTCTCCAGCTTCACGCCAGTCCGGTAGGGAATGTCGTACAGCACCAGCGGCGCGGCGGCGCTATCGGCCAGCGTGCGGAAATAATCCAGCAGGCCGGCCTGCGACGGACGGACGTAATAAGGCGCGGGCGCCAGCAACCCGGCCAGCGGCAGCCCGGCCAGCCGGCGCACGCGCGCCTGCACCTGCTTCACCTGGCTGCCCGCCACGCCCATCATCACCGGCAAGCTGCCGGCGCTGGCCAGCACGGTATCCAGCACGGCCAGTTGCTCGGCCTCATCGAGCGCGGCCGCCTCACCGGTGCTGCCGCACACCACGATCCCGGCGATGCCGCTGCCGGCGTAGTGCGCCACCAGGCGGGCCAGCGCGGGGAAATCGACCGAGCCGTCGGCAAATGGCGTCACCAGCGGCAGCCAGATTCCTGAAAAGGCTTGTTGTACTTGATCTACTGCTTGCATCGAATCACTCCTGTACGACCGGTCAAAAAAACCGTGCAGAAGCGCGCCGGGTGGCAGATGAGCCCGCGTGCGGGAGTGGGAAAGCCTGAACCTTGAAACCTGGCCTCGCCCCTGTACGCTGGCACGCAGGTGCCGCTTCCGTCGCTCATCTGACGGAAAGCAGCGCCCCCGGTCAGATGAGCGGCTGTTTTTTGGCTTTGGCGCGCGCCGGCACCTGCCGCTGCGAGGCAGGGCAAACAAGTGCGGAAATCGACGGAACAGCGCGCATGGCAGGTTGGGGCTGAATGGGAGCACACCGTGGCAACCACGGCGGAAACGACAATCTACCGGGACCGCCGGCCTGCCGTCAACTGCACCCGGGCCGATACGCTTGCGCCGCCCGGCCCCTGCGCTACACTGGGGACTCCACGAATTCCGGAGTCCTCGATGCGCGCATCCCCTTCCCTGTCACCGTCCCGCGGGCGCTCTGTACTGCGCTGGCTCATGCTGGCCCTGTGCGCTAGCCTGCTGTCCGCCTGCGGGTACAACGACTTCCAGTCCAAGGACGAGGCCGTCAAGGCGGCCTGGGGCGAGGTGATCAACCAGTACCAGCGCCGCGCCGACCTGATCCCCAACCTGGTCAATACCGTCAAGGGCTATACCACGCATGAGCGCGAGACACTGGAAGCCGTGACCAAGGCCCGCGCCGCGGCCACCAGCATCCAGGTCTCGCCCGAAACCCTCAACGACCCCGAAGCCTTCAAGCGCTTCCAGCAGGCCCAGGGCGAGCTGAGCGGCGCGCTGTCGCGCCTGCTGGCGGTGTCGGAAAACTATCCGCAGCTCAAGGCCGATGCCTCGTTCCGCGACCTGCAATCGCAGCTCGAGGGCACTGAGAACCGCATCACGGTGGCACGCCAGCGCTATATCACGGCGGTGCGCGACTACAACATCCTGGCGCGCAGCTTCCCCACCAACCTGACCGCCATGATCTTCAAGTACCCGGTCAAGCCGTCGTTCACGGTGGAAAACGAGAAGGCCATCTCCGCACCGCCCACGGTGAAGTTCTGAGCCCGGACCATACCTATGCGCAATCCCTCTGAGCGCAGTGGCTGGACAGCCGCCATGCTGGCGCTGCTGCTATGGCTGAGCGCGCTGCTGGCGTTCCCGGCCATGGCCGCCGGCGACGGCTTTGTCGCGGTGCCGCCGCTCGCGCAGCGGGTCACCGACCTCACCGGCACGCTCAGCACCAGCCAGCGCAGCGCGCTGGAAAACGTACTGGCAGAGTACGAGCAGCAGCGCGGCAGCCAGATCTTCGTGCTGATGGTGCCCACCACCGATCCCGAGCCCATCGACGCCTACAGCATCCGCGTGGCCGACGCCTGGCGCGCCGGGCGCAAGGGCATCGACGACGGCGTGATCCTGCTGATCGCCAAGGACAACCCGCCGGGCCTGCGCAAGATGCGCCTGGAAGTGGGGCGCGGCGTGCAAGGCTCCCTGACCGACGCCATGTCCAAGCGCATCCTGCAGGACGTGATGGCGCCGCACTTCCGCCAGAATGATTTCTATGGCGGCATCGCGGCCGGCGTCTCGGCGATCCAGGCCACCATCGACAAGGAAGCCCTGCCCGGCCCGCAGGCCGGCGCCAAGGCCGCCCAGAGCGGCGCGTGGACCGACTGGCTGCCGGTGCTGTTCCCGCTCGCCATCATCCTGTTCTTCTTCATCTCCGCGGCCCGCCGCTCGGGCGGCTCGCGGATCGTGACGGGCGGGCGCGACTGGGACGCGGCTGCCGGCGGACTGGGCGGCACCCTTGGCGGTCTCGGGG
>NZ_JBXASU010000183.1:0-2823 GCF_058809705.1 Cupriavidus sp. MPR-AND1C
GGGAATTGAGGGGTACTGCGGTGGAGTCGGGGTGCATTCGTTACAATCTGGCCTTTGTGTTTGCCGCGATTTTGCCATGCTCATCGTCTTGTCCCCTGCCAAGTCGCTCGACTACGAGACGCCCCCGCGTCTGAAGACCCATACGCTGCCCCGTTTCATCGACCGTTCGGCGGTGTTGATCGAGCGTCTGCGCAAGCTCGCGCCGCAGGATATCGGAGCGCTGATGGACATCTCCGACAAGCTCGCGGTGCTCAACGCCACCCGCTACGGCGACTGGTCGCCGGAATTTACCGCGGCCAACAGCAAGCAGGCCGTGCTCGCCTTCAACGGCGATGTGTACGAGGGGTTCGACGCATCCAGCCTGTCGGACGATGACCTTGGCTTTGCGCAGAAGCATGTGCGCATCCTGTCCGGCCTGTACGGCGTGCTGCGCCCGCTCGACTGGATGCAGCCCTACCGGCTGGAGATGGGCACGCGCCTGGACAACGTGGCGGGCAAGGATCTCTATGCGTTCTGGGGCGATGACGTCACGCAGTTGCTCAACGATGACTTCAAGGCGCAGAAGGCAGAAGGCAGCCCGGCCCTGGTCAACCTGGCCTCCGAGGAATACTTCAAGGTGGTGCGTCCCAAGGTGCTCGGCGCCAGGATCGTCACGCCGGTGTTCGAGGACTGGAAGGGCGGCCGCTACAAGATCATTTCCTTCCACGCCAAGCGGGCGCGCGGCTTCATGGCCCGCTACGCGGTGACGCATCGCATCACCGAGCCGGCCAAGCTCAAGCGTTTCGCCGAGCATGGCTACGCCTTTGATGCCGCAGCATCCGACGATGCCCGCTGGGTTTTCCGCCGCCGCCTGGAAGACTGACGCACGCTCCGGCTACGCCCTATCGCCCCCGAACCCAGCGCCAGGGATGGCCCGCAGGCATCCCGGCACGAACCCTCCGAGACGCCACATCATGAGTTCAGCCCTGCATATTTCCGCCAGCTTCGATTCGGGCGCCATTGAAGTCGAATCGCTTGCGCAGGCAAGCGACATCCGCCTGCGCATCCGGGCCGACTCGCATGCAGCGTTCCGCCAGTGGTTCCATTTCCGGCTCCAGGGCGCGGCTGGCCAGGCATGCCGCCTGCAGTTCCTCAATGCCGGCGACTGCACCTACCCCGACGGCTGGCGCGGCTACCAGGCCGTGGCCTCCTATGACCGCGCGCACTGGTTCCGCGTGCCGACCAGCTTCGACGGCAGCACCATGACGGTGGCCTTCACGCCCGAGCATGACAGCGTGTGGCTAGCCTACTTCGAGCCGTACTCGGAGGACCGCCACCTCTCCCTGCTGGCCACTTGCCAGCGTTCGTCGCTGGCGCGGCTGTCGCACCTGGGCAGCACGGTGGACGGCCGCGACATGACCGCGGTCACGGTCGGCACGCCAGGCGACGGCAAGAAGGCCATCTGGATGATCGCGCGCCAGCATCCCGGCGAATCCATGGCGGAATGGTTCTGCGAGGGTGTGCTGCAGCGCCTGACGGGCACTGGCATGTGGGCCGGCGACCCGGTGGCGCGCCGCCTGCTGGAGCGCGCCGTGTTCCATATCGTGCCGAACATGAACCCCGACGGCTCGGCGCGCGGCAACCTGCGCACCAATGCGGCTGGCGCCAACCTCAACCGCGAATGGATGGCCCCCAGCGAGCAGACCAGCCCGGAGGTGTATTACGTGCGCCGTGCCATCGAAGCCACCGGCTGCGACATGTTCTTCGATATCCATGGCGACGAAGGCCTGCCCTATAACTTCGTCGCGGGCAGCGAGATGCTGCCCGGCTTTACCGAGGTCCAGAAGGCTGAGCAATTGCGTTTCATCGACGCGTTCAAGCGCGCCACGCCGGACTTCCAGGATGTGCACGGCTACGCCGCCAGCAAGTACAACCAGGATGCGCTCAAACTGGCCTCGAAGTACATCGGCCATACCTTTGGCTGCCTGTCGCTGACGCTGGAGATGCCGTTCAAGGACAATGCCGACCAGCCCGATCCGGCGGTGGGCTGGAATGGCGCGCGTAGCGCCTTGCTGGGCGCTGCGATGCTGCAGGCGGTGCTGGCGCAACTGGGCTGAGGATGTCCCGGGCACCTGGCCGCCGCTTGGACTGGCCAGGTGCAGGGCGGCCCCATGCGGGGCCGAAGCGCCCGGGCGGGCCTCAGTGCGGCTTCTTGGTGGTCGACTTGCCGGTGGTGGCCTTGCTGGTCTTGGCGCTGCTGCTCTTGGCCGTCGATTTGCTGCTGCTCGACTTGGACGAGGAGGTCGACTTGGTGGCCTTGCCGGAGCCGGACTTGCTTGCCTTGCTGCCCTTGTGGCCCTTGCTGCTGGTGGCCTGGCGCGTATTGCTGGCGCCGCTGCTGCGCACCGCGGGCGCTGCCGCCGGCTCGCTGATGACGGTGCCGCTGCCATCGAGCAATTCATAGGCCAGCATCATGCCGTCGGCATAGCCGCAGCGCACCTTGACCGGTTCCCACAGGGCTTCGGCGTGGCGCTTGTGGGCGGTCGCGGAAAATGTCACCACCGAGCTGACCGGTACCGCTTGCTTGCCCTGTGAGAAGCGGCCGTCCCATGGCTCGACGGTCGCCTGGCCGGCGCCGAGCGCGCCGGTGGGGATCTTCAGGGCGTCGTAGGTGGCCGAGCGGGGCACGACCCAGCTGGCGTGCGCGGCGCAATCGGCCACATCCGCGCTGGCGTTCTCGGTCCGCATCAGTTGCTCGCGCATTTGCGCACGGTACTCGGCCAGGCTCACGCGGCCTTGCGCGGGCAGGGTCACGGTCTTGGTGGGCGGCGCGGCGGTGGCGGG
>NZ_JBXASU010000184.1:0-2799 GCF_058809705.1 Cupriavidus sp. MPR-AND1C
TTCCAGGGCGGGCTTCTGTTCGGACGTCAGGCATACATGGGATTGTCCAGTGACACGCTGGGCGCACTCACAGTTGGCGGTCAGTACGATTCCGTGGTGGACTTCCTTGCACAGAACTCTGCCGGTGGCACCTGGGGCGGATACATGTTCGCCCACCCGTACGACAACGACAACCTGATCAACACGTTCCGGACAAACAACACTGTCAAGTACGCCAGCCCGCCGCTAGGTGGCTTGAAGTTCGGGGCAATGTACGGTTTCAGTGACGATGTGAGGATCTCAAACAATCGGCTGGTTAGCGTTGGGGGCCAATACACGGTTGGCGGATTGTTGCTGTCCGCCGCCTACCTTCAAGCTGACAATCCTTCTGCCACGTCTTACGGCGCGATCAACAATGGCGGAGACCAGAACCTGCTCGGCAGCCGGCTGAGGATCTTTGGCGCCGGCGCGACGTACACCATCGGCAAGGCAGCCTTGGGACTCGCCTATTCCAATACTGACGTCAACGATCCTCAAAGCTCCGGCTATGTTGGTCCGATCGCTCCGGCGGTGGGCAAGCCGTCTTCGCTGCGTTTCCAGAATATCGAGGTCAATGCCAAATACCAGTTTGGCGCGTCGTATTGGCTGGGCGCGATGTACAGCTATACGCGCGCCGACTTCAACACAACCTCAGGAAAGCAGCATCCAACCTACCATTCGATCGGGCTGATGGCGGATTACCTCCTCTCCAAGCGGACCGATGTCTACCTGCAAGGGGTGTATCAGCATGTTGGTGGTGATGCGACCGGCTCCGTTCTCGATGTCGCCTACGTAGCCGGCGCCGCAAATGTCTCTTCCAATCGGAATCAGCTATTGTTCCGTGTTGGAGTTCGCCATTTCTTTTAAGAAGGTAGGGATGGTTAATCTTTCAACAAAAAGTGAATCTGTAGGCTGTCCCAAATCCATGAATGATTACATCGACATCAGCTTCAAGGGTTTTGGCGTCGCGGGCCTTGAAGACCCGCCACTCGTATTTCATCTTGTGCCAGAGCTTCTCAATGCGATTGAACTCCGGGCTGTACGGCGGCAGGAAGTACAACGTCAAGCCTTTCCTTTGTAGCAGCCGGAGATAAGGCCGTAGTGCGCGGGCCGTGTGGACCGAGGCATTGTCGAGAATGACGGTCAGCGGCTTGCCGACGTGTTCGACCAGCAGGCCGAGAAATGCAACGAACAGCACCGAAGTCATCGTCTCCCACAATTTCACTGCAAACAGCCCTCCCGAGGAGAGCAGTGCCCCGACCACGTTCAGACGCTTACCGCGCCGGGCTTCAATCATGTGTTTGACCCGACTGGGGTCCGGGCACTTCGATTGGGCTGCGCTTGCGTGAAGGCAGCTTCGTCTAGGTAGGCGAGTTCGATTTCGCCACGCTGGGCTTGCTCGACCAACTCCCCGAGGACGGCGCACCGCTACGCGGCGCGTCCGACAGCGCCGCCATGCCTTTTTCCAACCAACGATAGCGCCTCTCGTGCACCGCCTCCAACGTCAACTCCTGCTGCCTGGCTACCTCCTTGGCTGGCACGCCGAGGCTAAACATCAGAATCGTCCGGGACCTGTCTCTTGCTCTCCAATCACGGCGGCTTCTCGCCAGAGCCTCGAACTCGGCACGTTGTTCCTTCGTCAGTTCCGGCGGCGTCAATGCGGCTATCGTCTATGTTGCGCTTCATGTTCGGCCCGGCAGTATAGAGATGCTTCTCATGAAGCGCTTAGCTCTCTCAACCTACGCCCCGCTGGTCAGTTATCGGTTACTACTTTCTTGACCCGATGATAATGTCAACCAAACGCCTGAAATCCCTACTAATCACAAAATCATATATACAATTTTTATTTGTATTTATAAATAAAATAGTTGCAATAGATGAGGCAATGAGCGCGATTGCCAGAACAAATAGCCCGACCCCGGTCTCAGGAGGCTGCATAAAAAAGAATATTATTAACGTCGAAAAAAACAAAAATCCAGTTACCGACACGATCTTCGTTACGAATATAATTTTTTCTTTCTTATTCAATTTCGCTCACCTTTGTTTTAGAGAAAATAAATTACGTCGTTCTTGATCAATGAATCTATTAGTTTATGGATTTGAGTTGATCGCCTCGAACGATCCAGAGAATCACTGATTCAATCGGTGTGCGAGTCATCGATGCATTGGATGAGCGCGATGTCATAAGCGCGGCCATGATTCATGGTCCTGTGATGAAGCGATAGATCAGTCTTTAGGTAGTTTTGCATTAGCGTTTCCCCGTTGAAGACTGACCGACCTGCAGCCCTGACCGTTACGCGTAAGCGTCAGCTCGCGCCGCCGAATATATGCAACAACTTGCGCAGCCTAGCAACGGAGGGCGACGATTGAAATCGGACAAGTACGAATTTCAACTGGAGCCAGCGTTAAAATTGTTACCGTCGAGTTGGCAGCGGCACGCGAGCCAGCCATCGCCGATGGACGGCTGTGTTCACGATGGGAGACGCGCGGCGATCCACTGCGACACGAAGACCACCGCCCCGCCGAACAGTGCGAACCCGATGCAGTAGGCACTGAGCATGCGCCAACGGACAGGGGACCACCGGGCTAGAGCCGCCAGTACAAACACCAACCCCACCAGCAGCAGCAGCACGGCAGCCAGAAGGAACGCCACCGCGGCATAAACGACAATGGCGCCGATGGTCACCTGCTGCCGGGTTATCGGCTTGATCGGCATAGGGGGCGGCGGCTAGCCGCGCCCCTGCCACACCACCTGGCATGCGGGTCCGCACCAGGCGGTTC
>NZ_JBXASU010000185.1:0-2554 GCF_058809705.1 Cupriavidus sp. MPR-AND1C
GCCGGGGGCGGCGCCGGCGGCTGCCGCCGCGCCCGTCCCGCCCGCCACGGTGCCGCCGCCGCTCCCGGCAGCACCACCAGTCAACCCACCGCCCGCAACGTCAACGAAGGTCGATCGCGTGACGCAAGACAATACCGCTCCTCCCGCCTCCAGCCCGCCTCCCGCGGCTGGCGCCCCGCTGCCCGCGCGCGGCGCACCCCGCGTCAATCCATGGTGGTTGCTGCTGTTCCTGCTGATCCTGGCCATAGGCGGCGGTTTCTGGTGGCTGCAGCAGCGCGTGGACCACCTGACCCAGGAACTGGCGCGGCGCCAGCAGAGCAACGATGCACTGGTGCAGGAAACCCGGGTGCTCTCGCGCAACGCGCAGGACACCGTCAAGGAACTGCAGGCCAAGGTTGGCGCGCTGGACGGCCAGGTGGGCGAGGCCCGCGACAAGCAATCCGCGCTGGAACAGGTCTACCAGGACCTGATGCGCAACCGCGACGACTGGGAGATCGCCGAGATCCAGCAACTGCTCACCAACGCCGGCCAGCAACTCCAGCTGACGGGCAATGTGCAGGTAGCACTGGCCGCGCTGCAAAGCGCCGACACGCGCCTTGCACGGACCGACAAGCCACAGTACAACCTGCTGCGCCGGGCCATCGCCCGCGATGTGGCGCGCATGAAGGCCGTGCCGGATACGGACCTGACCGGTGCCGCCATCAAGCTCGATGAAGCCATCAACCAGATCGATACGCTGCCATTGCTGTCGAGCGAGCGCATGCTCGAGCGCAGTGAAGCGGATGCGCGCAAGACGGACGCGAAGGCCGAGGCTGTCGACAAGCCCGCCAAGCCCACCGGCGCCAAGGCTGGCAAGCATGCCGCCAAGGACGAGGCCGTGCAGGCCGGCAACGCGATCGGCAACTGGTTTGGCCGCCTGTGGGGCAATGTGCGCGACGAGCTGATGCAGGTCATCCGCATCCGCCGCGTGGATGATGCCCAGGCACTGCTGCTGACCGGCGACCAGGGCTGGTTCCTGCGCGAGAACGTCAAGCTGCGGCTGCTCAATGCGCGCCTGGCGCTGCTGTCGCGTAACGAGCCGGTGTTCCGCAATGACCTGGCGGCCGCGCAAGCCATGATCGCACGCTATTGCGACACCAAGTCGCGCCGCGTGCAGGCCGTGCTGACCCTGCTCAAGCAGGCCCAGGCCGGCGCCGTGACGGTGCAGTTGCCCACCATGGCGGAAAGCCTCGGCGCGCTGCAAGCGCTCAAGAAGGAGTAGCGCATGCGGCTTCTTTTCTGGGTAGCTATCCTGTTTGGCGGCGCCGTCGGGCTCGCGCTGTTTACGCAATTCAACCAGAGCAACCTGGTTCTGTTCTACCCGCCTTACCGGGTTGAGCTGTCGCTGAACCTGGCGCTGGCCCTGCTGTTGCTGGCGTTCTTCGTGGTCTGGACCATCCTCGGCACCGCGCGCCATCTGTCCGAGATGCCGGCGCGTGCCGCGGCCTACCGCGAGCGCAGCCGCATGAACCGTGCGCAAGCGGCCTTGCGCGAGTCCATCGAGAACCTGTTCGCCGGCCGCTTTGCCCGTGCCGAGCGTACCGCGCGCGAGGCCCAGGCCTGGCCCGAGCAGGCCCAGACGGCAGCGCTGATCGGCGCCCGCGCGGCGCACCGCATGCAGGAAACGGAGCGGCGCGACGCCTGGATGGCGCAGGTGACCGACCCCGAGCGCGAGCAGGCACGGCTGGTGTCGATGGCCGAGTTGCTGGTCGACGCGCGCGATGCCGAAGGCGCGCTGGAAACCATCGCGCAGCTGCAGGCCCAGGGCGCGCGCCAGATCCATGTGCAGCGCATCGCGCTGCGTGCCCACCAGCACCTGAAGAACTGGACCGAAGTCCTGCGCCTGGCGCGCTCGCTGGAAAAGCGCAACGCCCTGCATCCTGTGCTGGCGCTGCGCCTCAAGCAACTAGCCTGCGAGGCCCTGCTGGAGGAGCGCCGCCACGACGTGCAGGGCCTGCAGGATTTCTGGCGTTCGTTGTCCACCGACGAACGCCGCGCGGCCCGCATCGCCGAGCCCGCAGCGCGCTATTTCGCGGCGCTTGGCCGTCAGGATGAAGCGCGCAAGATCGTGGAGGACGCGCTCAAGGTCAACTGGGACAGCCGGCTGGTCTTGCGCTATGCCGAATGCGCGGAGCCAGGACGTGCGTTGCCGCAGATCCAGCAGGCGGAGAAATGGCTGACGCAGCATCCTGTGGATGCGGATCTCTACTTCACGCTAGGCGTGCTGTGCCTGGGCGAGAAGCTATGGGGCAAGGCGCAGTCCAGCTTTGAGCGGGCGTTGAAATATGCGGATGCTGACTTGCAGCGCAGGTTGCGGGTTCGGGCGCATCTGGCGTTGGCCAAGATGTTTGAGGAGACCGAGCGGCCTGAGGAGGCGCAGCGGCATTACCGGGAGAGTGCGATTTTGGCGGCTTGAGGGGGTGGGTTGAGGTTGATGTCGACGGGCCTGTCAGAGATTTTGTGTTTAGGGCATAACATGTCACCAAGGAGCATGTATGCCACGCAAGACCAAGAC
>NZ_JBXASU010000186.1:0-2437 GCF_058809705.1 Cupriavidus sp. MPR-AND1C
TGGTCGGTGCGGTCGATCTCGGCCGCGCGCGGCGCCAGTTCGGCCTGCGCCCAGTTGCACACGGTTTCGCGCAGCATCTCTATGTCTTCGCCCAAGTCGAATTTCAGGCCTGGCAGCTCAGTCGTTGCGATCATGGCGGTCTCCTGATGGCGTCGGTCTTGTTGTTTTGTCTGTTTTGTCTACTTTGTCTACTTTGTCTGCTTTGTCGTTTGTGGTCAGACGTGGTCTAGCGTGCGCACCACGCACAAGGTCATCAGCATGGTGGCCACCGCCTTGCGCACGCCGGCCGTCTCGCTATATACGTCGCCCTGCGCCACGATCAAGGTGCGGCCGGGCTTGAGCACGCGGCCCACCGCCACCAGCCGCTCGCCCTGGGCGGGCGAGAGCAGGTTGATCTTGTACTCGGCGGTCAGCCCGGCCTCGCCATCCCCCACGATCGACAGTGCTGCGTAGCCGCAGGCGCTGTCGGCCAGCGCGCCGACGGCGCCACCGTGGAAAAAACCGTGCTGCTGGGTCACGCCCTCGGACCACGGCATAGCGATCTCCACCTCGCCCCGCATGACCCGCGTCAGCGCCGCGCCGAAAGTGGTCATCAGGCCCTGGCGGGAGAAGCTGGTGGCAATGGCATCCGCGCGCTCGGCGGACAACGGCGTGGCATCGACAGCTTGGGGCATGGGCTTTCCTTGTTTGAGAAGCTATTCTATTGACGTTTACGTAAACGTCAATCAAATCAGACGCGCGAACTGGAATAATTGCTTATCAAGCACTTTTCACCACATCCGGTGGCACGTCGCATCCATGTGTCGCCAACAACGCCCGGCACTGCCGCTCGTGCTGGTCGATGTCGGCAAGCTGCGCCTGCAGGTCCTCGAGCTGGCGCTCCAGTGCGCCGCGGTGATGCGCCAGCGAATGCAGGAAGCGCTCCAGCTGCGGCGCGGTGTCTCGCGGCGACTCGTACAGATCAAGAATCTCGCGGATTTCGTTCAGTGTCAGCCCAAGCCGCTTGCCCCGCACCGTGAGCTTCAGGCGCGTGCGCTCGCGCCCGTTATAGACGCGCTTGCGCCCGGTCGGCCCTTCGCGCTCCGGCGACAGCAAGCCCTGGTCCTCGTAGAAGCGGATCGCACGCGGCGTCACGTCGAACTCGCGGGCGAGATCGGTGATGGTGTAGGTTGGCGTGACTGGCGAGTCTGGCATGGTGGCCCGGTAAAAAAGTGAACGGTCGTTCGGTATGGAATGAAGTTTTCGCTTAAGATGGAAAAAGCCCGCCCCGATTGACGTTAACGTTAGCGTCAAGCAAGGCCGCTGGCAACCGCGATATGCAACCGTGACAACGAGAAAGCCCGCCTGCGCGCGGCACTGCGCGCACAGGGCTTCAGACCCGAGAGACTCCTCATGAACGCACTCGAACACGAACTCCAATACCCGTTTGGCGAAACCCTGCCCGAAAGCGGCGCGCGGCAGCAGGTGGCGCCCGGCGTCTACTGGCTGCGCATGCCGCTGCCCTTCGCGCTGGACCACATCAACCTGTGGCTGGTGCGTGACCGCCTTGAAGGCCGCGACGGCTGGACCATCATCGATTGCGGCGTCACCAATGACACCATCAAGGCGCACTGGGAAACCGTGTTCGCCAACGAGCTCGACGGCCTGCCCGTGCTGCGCGTGCTGGCCACCCACTGCCACCCCGACCACATCGGGCTGGCGCACTGGCTGTGCAAGCGCTGGGACGCCCGCCTGTGGATGAGCCTGGGCGACTACATGAACGCCCGCGTGATGGGCGGCGGCAGCGGCGCCGGCTCCAACGCCGGCGGCGACTTCGCGGCCAGCCACTTCGCCCGCCACGGCCTGACGGACCCCGACAGCCTGGAAAAGCTGCGCGCGCGCAAAAGCTACTACCCGTCGCTGGTGCCCGACCTGCCCACCCAGTACCGCCGCATGATGGACGGCGATACCGTGCATATCGGCACCGACCCGGCCAGGTCCGGCTGGCGAGTGATCACTGGCTTCGGGCACGCGCCCGAGCACGTAGCACTCTACAACGCCGCCTTGAATGTGCTGATTTCCGGCGACATGGTGCTCCCGCGCATCTCCACCAATGTCAGCGTGTTCGACATGGAGCCGGAAGCCAATCCGCTCAAGCTATACCTGGATTCCCTGGGCAAGTACGAGCCGCTGCCGGAAGACGTGCTGATCCTGCCATCGCATGGCCGGCCGTTCCGGAACCTGCATATTCGCATCAAGCAATTGCGCGAACACCATGTGGAGCGGCTTGCCGAGACCCGGGCGGCCTGCGTGGAGAAGGCCTGTAACGCGCATGACATCGTCGGCGTGATCTTCAACCGGCAGTTTGATATTCACCAGATGACGTTTGCCATGGGCGAGGCGCTGGCGCACTTGCATGTGTTGTGGCATGCGGGGGAGGTGAGGCGGGAGATTGGGG
>NZ_JBXASU010000187.1:0-2239 GCF_058809705.1 Cupriavidus sp. MPR-AND1C
CTCGTCTTGGTCTTGCGTGGCATACATGCTCCTTGGTGACATGTTATGCCCTAAACACAAAATCTCTGACAGGCCCGACGGACGCGACTGCGTTCAACTCGTAATCGAACGACTGCTTTCCGTGTGGCAGCCGTTCGCCGTCGAGAAATAAATTCAGTCGCTAGGCCAGATAGCGGAGGTCGGCAAACAACCGCTCTACGGTGTGCCTTCTCAATCCACAAGAACCACATGGTCGCGAAAAGGTTGGCTCGTTCATTTCCGCGGATCGCGCGACCTATTCGAGCCGGCGACTGCCCCCAATTCCACAGTGCACTCGTGAACACGCGATGTCACCAGTTCGCAATCACCGCATCGTCCATATCAGGACGTACGCGGTGCAGTAGCGCGGGGGATACATCCCCCTGAAGCGAGCACTCGATCACTGACATGCCGTTGACAAGTTTCATTCCTGGTCCCGTCTCCGCGGGCTCAACGATAAGTACGCGCTCGACTGTCGCGGGCTTGGGCACCTCACCTAGTGGAACGTCGATCTTAGTCCATTGATCTACGGGATCCTTTGCCAGCCTCATCTCCCCGCGTATCCACGCTGGCCAATCCACCCCCACGGCTGGCTTGAAGCGTTCTTCGTCTCGGACGAAAGGCCTAATTTTCGCCACGATGCTAGCGGGCGCACCTTCCACAAGGAATCCCCAGAAAGCTTGCTTACCGACTCCATCGGCCGATGGCACCTCGTTCTTCGCATCGTGGTAGGCAATCAAGCTAACGCCTGCGACGCTAAGCGGCTGTCTTAGCGTTCGCCAATTGATTCGCTCGTACCGACGATCTTCTACCGTCGGATGGGCGACCCCATTGGTCATGGACAACGCCATGCGCTCCGACCACTGCGCTCTTTCTTCCGTCAGCTTTTCGAAAAACGTCCGGTCACACGCCGAAAAGACGCGAAAGAGCTCCTCGTCTGCTGTCGCCTTTGCCAACGCTGAAGGAGAAAGCGCAGCTGCGATGGATACAGAAGCAACCCAGCGGCAAAGCAGTGTGCGAGTCAATACGGGTCTCGTCATCGATATATCTCTACTGGGCTATGCGTCCGAATTTACCACCGGCCGTTGCCTGATCGGCTCTCGCCTCTCCCCATATGTACGCTATGTGAGACGGACCAGATTGCAGACTTACGGCTGACTTCGGCCGAACTTTAATCCCACCGATTGGCTCTTCCTCAGCGCCGTTGACAGTCTATGAGCCCGCCCCAAGCAAGCACCGGCGCATCAAGCCCTTTGCGCGCCGGGAATCAGCATTCACGTTGAATGGACTTCCCGCCCCTCCAACGTGGGGTTTAGAACGCACGCCCACCTTCCGTTAAGGCGGGAAAGTCGGGCATCCGATGACGGCTACGCCAGCCTCCCAGCCGCCTTTGCGATGAATCGGACTCGCGCAAGTGCAACCCCTCCTGAGCCGGCGACGCTCGGATGCTCATCAAGAGAGTCGCGCCTCGATATACCAATAACCAAGGGAATGGAATGACAAGCTGTACAAACTGCGGCGCCAGCACCCCGGCCGGCGCCCGCTTCTGCAAAACATGCGGAACCCCATTCAAAGCGCAAGCACCGGCGGTAGCCGCTGCAGGATGCAGCGGCTGCGGCGCTGAACTGATAGCTGGCGCAAAGTTCTGCAGGAAATGCGGGACGCGGCCGTCGACCGCGGATTCGGTACATGCAGAAGATGCTTCACAGCATTCGACTATGCCAGTGCCAGAGGCCGTGGCACCCGCCGAGGTAGTGGCCGAGCCAGCGCAATTGGAGGCTCCCCTAGTCCGCGACGTAACGCCAGATGCAGCCCTCCCGCAAGGTACGGAACCGACCGAAGCCATCGCCACCCGCCAGGTCGAGCCTGAGCACGTGCCTCAGCCCGTCGGTCCCAAGCATCCCAAGTACGAAGCACCAGCGCAACCGGCATCGCCGCCGGCGGTGGAGCAAGGCACCAATACATCGACATCCCGAGGCACCACAGAGCCAGCACCACGACAACCGCCGAAAGCACTAATCGCCGCCGGCATCATCACGGCCGTCGCTGTCGCCGGAGGCGGCCTGTTCTGGTGGTACAGCGGCAAGCAACCCACCCCGCCAGTCGACCAAGCGACGCAGGTGCAGGCATCCCAGCCGAGCGAACCCGCCCAGCCCATCCAGCCGCAAGAACCTGCGGCGCAGCCCGAGCCAAGCGCACCCGTGGCGGCCACCCTGCCACC
>NZ_JBXASU010000188.1:0-2144 GCF_058809705.1 Cupriavidus sp. MPR-AND1C
CCCGAGCGCCCGCCCCTAGATGAACCAGAGCGAGCAGGACAAGCTGAAGCCGGCGATCGAGCTGCCGAGCGTGACGCCGGAGCAGGATTCCACGCCGGCCGCCGTCGACGGCATGGCGTTCGCGCGCCTGTACGGCGAGCCCCTGTTCAAGCTGCCGCAGGACCTGTACATCCCGCCGGACGCGCTGGAAATCTTCCTGGAAGCGTTCGAGGGGCCGCTGGATCTGTTGCTTTACCTGATCCGCAAGCAGAACTTCAACGTCCTCGATATCCCGATGGCGCAAGTGACGCGTCAGTACCTCACGTATATCGAGCAGATCCGCAAGAGCAATCTTGAGCTGGCCGCCGAGTACCTGCTGATGGCCGCCATGCTGATCGAGATTAAGTCGCGCATGCTGCTGCCGGTGAAAAAGTCCGACAGCGACGACGAAGAAGAGGATCCGCGCGCCGAACTGGTCCGCCGCCTGCTCGAGTACGAGCAGATGAAGCTGGCGGCCATGCGCATCGACCAGGTGCCGCAGCTCGGGCGCGATTTCCTGCACTCACAGGTCTACATCGAGCAGAGCATCGCGCCGCGCTTCCCCGATGTGGAAGTGGTGGACCTGCAGGCCGCATGGGCCGACGTGATCAAGCGCGCCAGGCTCAACCAGCACCACAAGATCTCGCGCGAGGAATTATCCGTTCGCGAGCACATGAGCCACATCCTGCGCCGCCTGCAGCATACCCGCTTCATGGAGTTCAGCGAACTCTTCGAAGACGCGGTGCGTTCCGGCAAGGGCGTGCCGGTGGTGGTGGTCAACTTCGTCGCCATGCTCGAGCTATCGCGCGAAGCCCTGGTCGAGATCACCCAGGCCGAACCCTTCGCACCGATTTATGTGCGATTGGCGTACGTTCCCAGCTAAGCCGCACCAATGGCGCCGCCCGCCTCGGGCCACATGCTCTACAATCCGCCGACAATCGGCGCCACCTAGAGCACCGGACCGGCCTCCCGGCGCACACCCGCGCCAGGGCATTCCTACCACGACCAGCACACCAACTTCATGAAAGTCATCTCCTCCATTCACGAGTTGCGGGACCAGTTGCGCGGGCAGAACCGGGCGGCGTTCGTGCCGACCATGGGCAACCTGCACGAAGGCCACCTGTCGCTGATGCGCCTGGCGCGCCAGCATGGTGACCCGGTGGTCGCGTCGATCTTCGTCAACCGGCTGCAGTTCGGTCCCAATGAGGATTTCGACAAGTACCCGCGCACGCTGCAGGACGACATCGAGAAGCTGCAAAAGGAAGGCGTCTATGTGCTGTTTGCGCCCACCGAGCGCGACATGTACCCGGAGCCGCAGGAATACCGCGTGGAGCCGCCGCACGACCTGGGCGACATCCTGGAAGGCGAGTTCCGCCCCGGCTTCTTCAAGGGCGTCTGCACCGTGGTGATGAAGCTGCTGTCCTGCGCGCAGCCGCGCGTGGCCGTGTTCGGCAAGAAGGACTACCAGCAACTGATGATCGTGCGCCGCATGGTCCATCAGTTCGCGCTGCCGATCGACATCGTCCCCGCCGAAACCGTGCGCGCCGAAGACGGCCTGGCCCTGTCCTCACGCAACCGCTACCTGACGCCCGACGAGCGCACCGAAGCCCCGGTGCTCTACAAGACACTGCACGAAGTCCGCGATACCGTCCTGGCCGCCAACAGCGCCAGCGCGGATCTCGCCGCCATCGAAGCCAGCGCCAAAGCCGCCCTGCAAGCCCGCGGCTGGCAACCCGACTACGTCTCCATCCGCAAGCGCGTGGACCTGCAAGCCCCCACCCGCGAAGAATACGTAGCCGGCGAACCGCTGGTCATCCTGACCGCAGCCAAGCTAGGCGCAACCCGGTTGATCGACAACCTGGAAATCTGATGAAGTCGAGGCCTGGACACCCCGGGCCTCAAAGTGTCACCTATGTGAGTGAACTCGCATGGCAACCGTTCGTCTTAGCCGTGTGACCCGCCCCCAAGGCGGGGAACACCCCAGCGCGATGCGAAGCGAGCCGTCAAGGTGTGCCAAGGCCGTATGGGGCGCCTCGGGCTTCGGCGAAAAGAGCGGAAGAGAGGGACCCATGTCTGAGTATCGCCTCAAGGCGATGCGAGTTTGGGTCCCGGCCGCTCTTTTCGTC
>NZ_JBXASU010000189.1:0-2002 GCF_058809705.1 Cupriavidus sp. MPR-AND1C
GGTTCAGCCGGGCGGGATGGCAAGCTGGCCTGGCCGGGCAGGCCAGGCTTGATGGGTTTGGGGTGTCGGGAGGTCATTGCCGTCAAATTCTACTCACAATTGCGGCGGGTATCTTTCGTTGGTGTTGCAGGCGGCGACTGACGACAATGCAGGCATGAATTCTGCCAATGTATCCACCCCTACCGCCGCGGCGCCGTCTCCTGCTTCCCGGGCCGGCGATCCTGCGCTGGCTGCTGCCCGCTGGCGCGTGCTTTGCATCTTTTCGCTGGGTTTCCTGGTGTCCTATATCTTCCGCGGCGTCAACTTGGGCTTCGCGCCGCATTTGATCCGCGAGATGGGGCTGGGCGCCGCCGACCTGGGGCTGCTGACCAGCTTTTACTTCCTGGGGTTTGCCTGCGCCCAGTTGCCGGCCGGGCTGATGCTGGATCGCTTTGGCCCGCGCCGCACCGAGGCGGCATTGCTGCTGGTGGCGGTGGCTGGCGCGCTGGTATTCGCCTCGGCGACCAGCATGGCCGCGCTGGCGGCAGGGCGCCTGATGATCGGCGTGGGCGTGTCGGTTTGCCTGGGGGCTGCCATCCAGGCCCTGTCGATCTGGTTCCCCCTGTCGCGCATGCCCTTGCTCAATGGGGTGGTGATGGCGATCGGCGGGCTGGGCGCCGTCATGGTGGGCGCGCCGCTGGGCTGGCTGCTGTCATGGACCGACTGGCGCACCGTCAGCTATGGGCTGGCCGGCTTGACGCTGGCCATGGCGGCGCTGCTGTGGCTTGGCGCCCCCGAGACCAGCCGCGCTGGCAAGCAGCGCCTTGCCGAACAACTGCGCGGCACCTGGCAAGTCTTTCGCAATGCGCGCTTTTTGCGCGTGGTGCCGCTGGCCCTGCTCAATCAAGGTGTGTTCCTGGCGGTGCAGACGCTGTGGGTCGGCGCCTTCCTGCGGGACGTGGCCGGCTATGCGCCGGAGCAGGGCGCGCGCCTGGTGTCGGTGATCGGCTTTGCCATGATGGGCGGCTGCGTGTGCGCTGGCTGGGCCGCGCGCCATCTGGAGCGTGCTGGTGTGAGCCTGTACACCTTCGCCGGCGTCGGCATGAGCGGGTTCATCGTGATCCAGTGCCTGATCATGGCGGGTGTGCCGCTGCCGCCAGCGCTGCTGTGGGCGGCCTATGGCGTGTTCGGCTCCAGCGGCATCCTGGCCTATGCCGTGCTGGCACGCAGCTTCCCCGATGCGCTGATCGGACGTGCCACCACGGCGCTGACCTTGACGGTGTTCCTGTCCACCTTTGCCTGCCAGGTCGGCATCGGGCTGGTGCTGGACCTCTGGCCCGCCGATGCGGGCCGCTACCCGAAGGCGGCGCACCTGACCGTGTGGGGCGGGCTGGTGGCGCTGCAGGTGCTGGCCGCGCTGTGGTACATGCTGGGGGCGCGTCGCGCAAGCAGCGCTACAGCATGACCGGGCGGTCGTCGAGCTCGTTCGGATTGGGCCGGTCGCCCGAGGGGAAATGCTGCGCCAGTTGATGGTGGATCTTTTCCACTGCCGCCAGCACGGGCTTGACCGATAGCTCCCGGGCCAGCCCGCTAGCGAGTTCGCTACAGATGGCGCGCCAGGTTTCCGGGGCCACGCGGGCATCGATGCCACGGTCGGCCAGCAGCTCCACCGCGTGATCCGCCAGGTTGATATAAAGCAGCACCCCGGTGTGGCCTTCGGTGTTCCACACCTCCAGCGCGCCGAACAGGGCGCGGGCACGGGCGCGCGGGCTGGTGCCGGAGAAGGCCAGCGCCAAGGGCAGGCTGGATTCGATCACGACCCGGACTTCGCCGTGATGCCGCTGCTCGCCGGCGCGCACCGCCTGCTGCAGTTGCTGCTGGGCGTCGGCGGGGAAGAGTTTGCTGGCGGCGCCGGGGCGCGTGCCGAGATGGCGCAGGGCGCGCTTGAAGTGTGGCATGTGTCGTTACCAGTTGCCGGAGGCGCCGCCTCCGTCGAAGCCACCGCCGCCACCACCACCGAAGC
>NZ_JBXASU010000190.1:0-1975 GCF_058809705.1 Cupriavidus sp. MPR-AND1C
GGTGGGTGCGGGAGAGATGAGCCGCGACGTAGAACGCGAGCACGGCTCACGGATCCGCTACTACCTCAGCGTGCGAGATACCTCCAGGCACGCGGACCAATTGCTCGTGGTGATCCAGGGTTCCGACTGCAATAGCGTAACCCGGGTCGAGGCAATTCGCCGCTACATGCTGCAGGTAATGCCCGCTGCCGACGTACTGACGGTAGAGAAGTACGGCATCGATGCCAGCTTGCCCTACAGCAACGATACCGAACGCGCGGATTGCCCGCCCGCCTATCTGCGCCACGACAGCCCGGTGCAACGCGCCTCGGATCTGGACACCGTCATCGCCGACGTGCTGCGCCAGCACGCCTACCGCCAGGTAGTCGCCCTCGGCGGCAGCGAAGGGGCTGTGGTCGCGCACCTGCTGGCGGCTCGCTCGGATCGCATCGCGGCAACCATCGCCTTCAATGGCGGTGGCCAGTGGTTCCTCGACGACCTGCTGTACAGCATCGCCAGCGCGCCCGGCTCCGCGCAAGAGAAGGCTGCATCAATGCGGAGCATGCGCGGTTTCGCCCGCCATATCCGCACCGCCACGCCCGAGGCACAGGCGAGAATAACGGCCAGCGACCACGGCTACCGCTGGTGGCGCGACTCGCTCGCCACGGATCAGCTAGCCGTGCTGCGCACGAGCAGATCGCCGACGCTGATCATCCAGTCCGGCGCCGACGAGTCCGCGTCACCCGATGCCGTCCTGGCCATGGTGGCCAGGCTCCATCAGGCAGGCAAGCGCAACATTACCTACAAGACCTACCCGGCGCTGGACCACCGGTTGTTCGGGCCCGATGGACGCAGCCGTATGGCCGACGTCGTGAACGACATGGCTTCGTGGTTGCAGGGTGTCGGCATCGAGCCGTGATGCGGATAATGCGGAGTTGACGGCCCAAGCCGCCGTTCGGATCGGATCGACTCACCTCATCGGCCCATAGGTCCATAGGCCGAACCGATGCTCATTTCCCGGCCGCACCCCACTCGGTACGACTCGCCGCGACCAGTACGGCCCAATCATCCGGCGGATTTCCCCGCCCGAGCATTTTCTCAAAGACCGCGTAAGGATCCGACTTGCTGCCCGCGGAGCGCAGGGTCTGCTCATCGTTCACCCAGGCGAACACGATCACCTTCGAGCGAGAATCGTAGCGGAAGAACAGACGGAACCTGCGCCCGATTTTCGCCCGCCGCCAGTGCCGGTATGCCTCGCCAAGGGTATTGCCTTGCCGAAACTCTTCCCGCGAAGGGTCTCCGGGCACAACATCCAATATCAATTGGCTCAAGGCACGGAACAGTTTGACGTTGGCATTGCGATCGAATCCAATTGGGTCATTCTGTTGCGCGCGCTGCGCCGCCCCGTGCAACTTGCGCAGTTGCTCGATCACCCCCTCATGAAACAGTAGCGTCCAGCCATGACGTTGCATCAGAGCTCCACGTCGCCGTCGATGTCCTGATCCAGCCTCTCCCCATGCCCGGCGTTTGCCAGCATGGCGTGAGCCAGATCTTCCGGCAGCGTCCGCAGGTGTCGCCCCGCACGGATATCGGCTTCCAGAAGGCGCAGGAAAGCACCGATCGCCGGGTCATCGTGCTGCGCATCGGCGCGCGTGACGACGACCTCTCCATCACGTAGATCGAACGCCACTTTTCCGCCAGCGTCCACGCCAAGTACTTGCCGGATGGGCTTGGGGAGCGTGAGTTGCCCTTTGGAAGTCAAGGTAGCCACTTCGTGGATGTCGTGCATGCTGAGTCTCCGGATAGCGGAATTGATGGTAAGGAATATTCCTTACAAAGTCAATTCAGCCACTGTGCTGCCGTCTCTGCACGGTTGCGGAAACTTGCGCCGGGTGGTCCGCGTCCTGCCGGCAACCGGGCATGCCGCTCCCAGGCACCACCGACGGCAACCCGACGATCACCCCATCAACGCATCCGCTACCAGATATTCCCCCTC
>NZ_JBXASU010000191.1:0-1871 GCF_058809705.1 Cupriavidus sp. MPR-AND1C
CTTGATCGGCATAGGGGGCGGCGGCTAGCCGCGCCCCTGCCACACCACCTGGCATGCGGGTCCGCACCAGGCGGTTCGAGAAGTTGAGGTCATATGAGTCGGGGGAAGCCAAGTGCGTCGAAGTATGCGATCGTGAGGACGCGGTTCAGACCAGCCTTGCTGTGAGCCCACCAGCGACCGGCACCACCGGCAATGAGAGCTGCCAGCTCATGAGACGCGCCGAGACCTCGGAGACGACTATAGACCGTCGTTCCAACGCGCCAGTGCTTGAGCTGAAGGGCCCTGAGGCGGTGACGTATCCATGAGTCCAGATCTTTGAACGTCTGGGGTGTCTGTGCCAGACGGAAGTAGGACTTCCACCCCGGCAGATATTCCCGCATCTGTTCTGCGACCTGGGCCAGGCTTTTGCCACCAACCCGCTTAGTGATGATCTTGATACGCTGCTTGAACGTCTTGATGGCCTTGGGGGCAACCGCAACCTTGACCGTGCCGCCCGACCATCGCCGGAGGCAGTAGCCGAGGAACTTGCGGCCAAAGACAGAGCCCACCTCGGTCTTCAATTCGTTCACCCGGAGGTGAAGCCGCGCATACAGCTTGCGCATCCAACGCAGCACCCGCTCGCCAGCCTTCTGGCTGCGAACATAGACGTTGCAGTCATCGGCGTAGCGGGCAAAGCGGTGCCCGCGTTGAGTCAAGGCGCGATCCACATCATCCAGCAGGACGTTGGCCAGCAACGGAGACAAGGGACCACCTTGCGGTGTTCCCTCATCACGTGCGACGACCACACCATTCATCATGACGCCAGCCTCCAGGTATCGGCGAACTAACCGCAGCGCGGCCTTGTCACTGATTCGTTTGGCCAGGCGGTCCATCAGAATGTCGTGATTAACTCGATCAAAGAACTTCTCCAGATCCACATCAACTACCACCCGGAACCCTTCCTGCGCATAGCGTTGAGCTTGAAGCACCGCGCCATGCGCACTGCGGCCCGGACGGAAGCCGTAGCTGAAATCGGAGAACGTCGGGTCGATCAACGGCTGCAGAACTTGCAGTAGTGCCTGCTGGATGAGCCTGTCGGTGACGGTTGGAATTCCCAGTTCCCTCGTGCCGCCCGTCGGCTTGGGTATCTCCACACGGCGCACGGCCTGCGGCCGATACGTGCCGTTCAGAAGCTCCCGCCGAATTCGCGGCCAGTGGGTCTTGAGGTGCTCTACCGTCTCTTCAATCGTCAGTCCATCAACACCAGCACTTCCCTTGTTGGCCTTGACGCGTTTCCACGCCGTGACCATGTTCTCACGCGAGAGAGCTTGCTGGAGCAGGCTCTCCCGCCCTAAGCCTTCGTTCATGCGACCCGCCGAGCGAGCTTCACCGCGCGTCGAGACGTTGGGGGCTTCACCCTCGCCATCCTCGATACGCCCAGGTTGCCCCGGCTTCTGGTGCGATGTTCTCTCAAGAGTCACAGTTTCCAGCTTTCCTTCTCGTTCGGCCCTTCATCAGCGGATTCGAGCCTCCCCGGCGCTACCCCTGACTATTACGGCCTCTGCTGACTTCTCGCTTGCAGCCTTGCAGCTGTCGCCCTTTCAGACGTTAGACGAGATCTCCCCAGGTAAGAGCGCGATCCTTCCCCGCACAACCGCCAGATCTACGCGACTTCGCCTTGACCACGAAAGCTTCGCAGTGAAGTGCCTGCTCGCCTTGCTCCATCGCGCCTCGTATCTGGTTCTTGTCCATCGGCTCACGGTTACATTCCATGCTTCCTTCCCACGCTTGGTCGCCCTCACGCAGTTGCACTTCCTTTCGCTCGCTGTGGTCAGCTCACGGGAGGACTTTCACCTCCGAGATCGCGCCCATGCTGGGCGCACACTTCCTCT
>NZ_JBXASU010000192.1:0-1677 GCF_058809705.1 Cupriavidus sp. MPR-AND1C
CGCCCGCATACCATGATCGATTCCCAGGCAGTCCGTGCCTATCTGCTCGGTCTGCAAGACCGTATCACCGACGCTGTTGCCGCCATCGACGGCAAGGCGTTTTCGACCGATGCCTGGGAGAAGCCGCCCACCGAGCGCCTGCGCGGCAGCGGCCGCACCCGTATCCTGGAAGGCGGCGCCGTGATGGAGCGGGCCGGCGTGGGCTTCTCGCATGTGCGGGGCGATGCGCTGCCGCCGTCGGCTACCGCCAACCGGCCGGAGCTCGCCGGGCGGGGCTTCGAGGCGATGGGCGTGTCGCTGGTGTTCCACCCGCGCAATCCCTTTGTCCCCACCGTGCACATGAACGTGCGCTGCCTGATGGCGGTGAAGGACGGTGCCGAGCCGGTGTGGTGGTTCGGCGGCGGCATGGACCTGACGCCTTACTACGGCAACGCTGGCGACTGCGCGCACTTCCACGCCACCTGCCGCGACGCCCTCGCCCCCTATGGCGATGACCTCTACCCGCGTTTCAAGCAATGGTGCGACGAGTATTTCTTCCTCAAGCACCGCGGCGAAGCGCGCGGCATTGGCGGCATCTTCTTCGATGACTTCTCCGCGCTCGGCTTCGAGCGCAGCTTCGCCATGACGCAATCGGTTGGCGACGCCTTCCTGGACGCCTACCTGCCGATCCTGCAGGCGCGCAAGGACACGGCTTACGGCGAGCGCGAGCGCGAGTTCCAGGCCTACCGGCGCGGCCGCTATGTCGAGTTCAACCTGGTGTTCGACCGCGGCACGCACTTCGGGCTGCAATCGGGCGGCCGCAGCGAGTCGATCCTGATGTCGATGCCGCCGCTGGCCAGCTGGCGCTACGACTGGCAGCCGGAACCGGGCAGCGCGGAGGCCGCGCTGTACACGGACTTCCTGCCCGTGCGCGAGTGGGCCTGACGGCAACCCCATGGCACACGACATCGCACGATCGCTCACCGCCAACGCGGCAGACGCAGCAGGCTCGACCAAGAGCAACCGCCCCTACCGCCTCGGCATTCTCGGCGGCACCTTCGATCCGCCCCACATCGGCCACGTGGCGCTCGCCCGCCTCTGCATCGAACATCTCGAGCTCGACGAGCTGGTCTGGATCCCCACCGGCCAATCGTGGCAAAAAGGCGACGACGTCACCCCTGCCGCCGACCGCCTGGCCATGACCGAACTGGCCGCGCAGGCATTGTCCGACACCCGCGCGCTGGTCCATGCCAGCCGCATGGAAGTTGACCGCGCCGGCCCCAGCTACACCGTGGATACCGTGCATGAACTGCGCGAGCACTATGGCCCCGATGCCTCGCTGGCGTGGCTCATGGGCGCCGACCAGTTGCTGCGCCTGCACACCTGGCATGGCTGGCAAGCGCTGTTCGCGCACGTCCACCTTTGCGTGGCGACGCGGCCCGGTTTCGACCTGGCGGAACTGGACGGTCCGGTGCGCCAGGAGCTCGCGCAACGGCGTGCGTCCACCGACCTGATACAATCCATGCCCTCCGGCCGCATGTGGATCGACCAGACGCTCGCCGTCGACCTCTCCTCCACCGCCCTACGCCAACGCCTGGCTGCCGGACAACCGGCAGATGACCAGCTGCCGTCCGGCGTGGCACACTACATCGCGAGCCGCGGCCTGTATCGGCCGACGCAGTCGGATCTGCCCATCCC
>NZ_JBXASU010000193.1:0-1665 GCF_058809705.1 Cupriavidus sp. MPR-AND1C
CCCACCCACCCGGGCTGCGCCAGGCACGCCAGCAGGCATGCAACTATCCGCACCTTGAATTTCACCTGTTCCCCTAGCGTTCTCGGCCGTCTTCGACGATAGAGCGTTATGCGGCGCGCGGGACGGCCGCCATATCCGCCAAGCCGTTACCCGCCTCGTCAAACTCACTAAAATCATCAAATATATCACATCAAGCGAACTTCGATCTCGTCATAACGCCGCACCCGGTACACCACCATCGAGATCAGCCAGCTCAGCACGAACACGCCGATGATCACATAGCCGAGCATGCCGAAATGCGCGTTAAGCTCGGCGATCACATCCCACAGCCCGCCTTGCAGCCCGAGCTTGCCGGCAATCAGCCCGAGTGCTTCGATGCCGCCGATGACCACCGCGACCACGACCGAGACCAGCGTGATGGTCATGTTGTCGTAGAGCTTGCGGATCGGCTTGGTGAAGGCCCAGCCGTAGGCGCCGAGCATCAGGACGCCGTCGGTGGTGTCCACCAGCGACATGCCGGCGGTGAAGAGAGCGGGGAACACCATGATGGTCCAGAAGGGCACGCCCTTGGCGGCTTCGGCGGCGGACAGCCCGAACAGCGCGACCTCGGTCGCGGTGTCGAAGCCCAGGCCGAACAGCAGCCCCATCGGGAACAGGTGCCAGCTGCGGCTGGCCAGCCGGAACAGCGGGCGGAACAGGCGCGAGAGCACGCCGCGGTTGTTCAGCAGCAGGTCCAGGTCCTGCTCCTTGAGCGCTTCGCCGCGCTTGACCGCGCGAAAGGTACGCCACACGGAGATCAGGATCAGCAGGTTGAAGAAGGCCAGCAGGAACAGGAACAGCGCGGAGACGCTGGTGCCGATCATGCCGCCCACGGCTTTCATGTCGGCAAAGCGCGTTTGCAGCGCGGCGGCGGCAACGGCGATGCCGATCGACATCAGCGTGACCACGGTGGAGTGGCCGAGCGAGAAAAAGAAGCCGACCGTCACCGGGCGCTTGCCTTCCTGCATCAGCTTGCGCGTGACGTTGTCGATGGCGGCGATATGGTCGGCGTCAACGGCGTGGCGCAGGCCCAGCGTGTAGGCGAGCACGGCGGACGCCAGCAGCATGGGGTGGTCGCCCAACGCTGCCAGTGCCCACAGCCAGGCCCCGACGTTGGCGGCGATCAGGAAGACGTAGAGCGCAATGACCTTGCGGCGCACGTCGGCGTCCTGGTCGTTGAAGATGCTGGCTAGAAAGCGGAACATGAGCGGTCCGTGAAAGATCGGGAATTCTGAATGGATGGACGCCAGGCTGCGATTGCGCCCGCTCCGAAGGTTGCGCATCTTCCGCCGCCGAGGCCGGCGAAGGCCCCCAGCGACAGCGCGAGCGAGCAATGATGCGCGAGCTAGCGCGGCGGCTTGGGTGCATGACGACGGTTGCGTGACTTGGCGGCCGCCGGTGAGGCGGTATGGGCAATGCGAGGGCGCGCGGACATGAGCTTTCCATCATTGGCCGCGGGCGACCCCGCCCGGCGGCAACAAACGAACCAGCCGCGGACGAGCGGGCAGTGACGGCCAGGCGCGTGGCCAGCCGTCTCACGCCTGGCCGCCCGTGCGCAGCCCCGGTGATCGGTCGAAGGCCGGTATCCGGGCTTGCAGGGGGACGCCTGCCTTGTCTGCCTTGTGG
>NZ_JBXASU010000194.1:0-1386 GCF_058809705.1 Cupriavidus sp. MPR-AND1C
GGGCCTGTCAGTTCTTTTGTGTGGAGGGCAGGTAATGGCTCATCGGCAATTGGACCGGTGAGCCGACATTATCTCAGCGATGGGGCTGGGTGAAGCGGTCTTCGTACAGGATCGCAAACTGGTTCATGGCTGCCTTCCAGTCATGGGTTGAGCTGCCCCACTTGCCGGTGATGTTGCGCAGCGCCAGCCATAGCAGCTTGGTTGCCGCCTCGTCGCTCGGGAAGTGACCCCGCGTCTTGATGATCTTGCGCAATTGGGCGTTGATGCTCTCAATGGCGTTGGTCGTGTAGAGGATCTTGCGGATCGCCGGCGGGAACGTAAAGAACGGAATCACCTGATCCCAGGCGCGACGCCAGGAGGCGGCGATCGGCGTGTACTGCCGGCCCCATTCCCCTTGCTCGAAGGCCTCCAGTTCGGCCAGCGCAGCTTCCACCGTTGGGGCCGTGTACACGGGCTTGAGCGCGGCCGCCACGGCCCGGCGCTCCTTCCAGCTGACGTACCCCAGGCTGTTGCGGATCAGATGCACGATGCAGGTCTGCAGGGTCGTCTGCGGGAACACCGCATTCAGGGCCTGCTCCATCCCTTTGAGGCCATCGGTCACCGCAATCAGGATGTCCTGCGTACCGCGCGTCTTCAGGTCGTTGAACACCTTCATCCAGAACTTGGCGCCTTCGGTGTTCTCGATCCACAGGCCCAGAATGTCGCGCGTGCCGTCAGGCAACACACCCAGGGCCAGGTAGACTGCCTTGTTGCGCACCACCCCGTCTTCGCGCATCTTGACGCGCAGCGCGTCGAAGAACACCACCGGGTACATCACTTCCAGCGGGCGCGCCTGCCACGCCGTCACCTCGTCCATGACCGCATCGGTCACCGAGCTGATGAACTCGGGCGAGACCTCGGTGCCGTACTGTTCGGCCAGAAACGCCTGGATCTCGCGCACGGTCATGCCACGGGCGTACATGGCGATGATCTTGTCATCGAAGCCGGTGAAGCGCCGCTCGTGCTTGGGGATCAGGATCGGCTCGAAGCTGCCGTCGCGGTCGCGTGGGATGTCTACCCGTAGCGGCCCGTCCTTGGTCAACACCGTCTTGGCGCTCTTGCCATTGCGCTGATTGGCCGTGCCAGCCGGGCGCCCCGCGCCCGGTGCATAGCCCAGATGATGGCCAAGCTCAGCGCCCAGGGCCCGCTCGATCAGGGCCTTCTTGAACGCCATCGAGGCCTCCTCGACGGCTTCCGCGGTCATGGGACCCTTTACCAAATGGGCGATCAGGTCCTCTGGAATGCTCGGCAGCTCACGGGCTGCGGCAATGCTCGTCTTGGTCTTGCGTGGCATACATGCTCCTTGGTGACATGTTATGCCCTAAACACAAAATCTCTGACAGGCCC
>NZ_JBXASU010000195.1:0-1138 GCF_058809705.1 Cupriavidus sp. MPR-AND1C
TTTGCCTACTTTCTTGGCAAGACAAGAAAGTAGGTCGCCGCCCCGCAGGGGTGGTGAAACTGCAGTTGACTTTAAGCCTTTGACGTTAAGCCTTTGACTCCGCAGTCACCGCAAAGAATATCGACAAAGCCCCAAGCCAACAAAAACCAGACAAAAAAACGCAAGCAACAAAACGCCCCAATCCATTCCACTCAAACACAATCCCCGGAGGAGACCCACCGTGCAACCCTGGACCCAGACCTACACACCACTAGGCAGCCTGTGGCTGTCCGCGCTAGCAGCAGCGCTACCCATCCTGTTCTTCTTCCTCGCCCTGGCCGTGCTGCGCATGAAAGGCCACGTGGCAGCAGCCATCACCCTGCTCCTTGCGCTAGGCGTGGCCATCTTCGCCTACGGCATGCCGGTGCCGCAGGCGCTCGCCGCCGCGGGCTTCGGCTTTGCCTACGGGCTGTGGCCGATCGCCTGGATCATCGTGACCGCGGTCTTCCTCTACAAGATCGTGGTGAAGACCGGGCAGTTCGACATCATCCGCGCGTCCGTGCTGGCCATCACCGATGACCAGCGCCTGCAGATGCTGCTGATCGGCTTTGCCTTCGGCGCCTTCCTGGAAGGCGCCGCGGGCTTCGGTGCGCCGGTGGCCATCACCGCAGCCCTGCTGGTGGGCCTGGGCTTCAACCCGCTCTATGCGGCGGGCCTGTGCCTGATCGCCAATACCGCGCCGGTGGCCTTCGGCGCCATGGGCATTCCCATCATCGTGGCGGGCCAGGTGACCGGCATCGATGCCATGCACATCGGCGCGATGGCCGGCCGGCAATTGCCGCTGCTGTCGCTGGCGGTGCCGTTCTGGCTGGTGTTCATCATGGACGGCAAGCGCGGCGTGAAAGAGACGTGGCCGGCGGCGCTGGTGACCGGCGCGAGCTTCTCGGTGACGCAGTATTTCACCTCGAACCATATCGGGCCGGAGTTGCCGGACATCACTTCGGCGCTGGTGAGCCTGGTGTCGCTGACGCTGTTCCTCAAGGTGTGGCAGCCCAAGAGCGCAAGCCAGCGGGCTGGCGGCGCCGTGAAGGCGGGCGGCGGTGCGGCAGCACTGGCGCGCATGGGTGGCGGGCTGGCAAGCGATGCGAGCAGCTTCGGC
>NZ_JBXASU010000196.1:0-1123 GCF_058809705.1 Cupriavidus sp. MPR-AND1C
CCGTCGGCACGGCCACCTTGCCGTTCTCGATCTTCAGTGGCGCCTTGGTCAGGCGCTCGCCGTCCTGCCAGATCCAGTGGGTGTCGATGGCGGTGACGCGGCCCGGCGCGGCGGCGGCCACGTGGGTGAACATCGCCAGTGAAATATCGAAGTGATTGTTCGAGTGCGAGCCCCATGTCAGGCCCCACTCGGCGCACATCTGCGCCACCCGCACCGAGCCCTGCATGGTCCAGAAATGCGGATCGGCCAGCGGGATGTCCACCGATTGCAGGCGCACCGCGTGGCCCATCTGGCGCCAGTCGGTCGCGACCATGTTGGTGGCGGTGGGCAGGCCGGTGGCAGTACGGAACTCGGCCATGATCTCGCGGCCCGAGTAGCCCTCTTGCGCGCCGCAAGGATCTTCGGCATAGGCCAGCACGCCATGCTTGTCGCGGCACAGGCGCACGGCTTCGGCCAGCGACCATGCGCCGTTGGGATCCAGCGTGATGCGCGCCTTGGGAAAGCGCTCGGCGAGCGCGAGGATGGCTTCCATCTCTTCGTCGCCGCGCAGCACGCCGCCCTTGAGCTTGAAATCGTTGAAGCCATAGCGCTCATAGGCAGCTTGCGCCAGGCGTACCACGCCCTCGGCATTCATCGCGGCTTCGTTGCGCAGCCGGAACCAGTCGTTGTCCGCCTCGGGCTCGCTGCGGTAGCCGAGCGTGGTGCGGTTACGGTCCCCGATATAGAACAGGTAGCCCAGCATCTCCACGGCATCGCGCTGCTGGCCTTCACCCAACAGCGCGGCCACCGGCACGCCCAGATGCTTGCCCAGCAGGTCGAGCAGCGCCGCCTCGAGCGCGGTGACCGCATGGATGGCGATGCGCAGGTCGAAGGTCTGCAGGCCACGCCCACCCGCGTCGCGGCTGGCAAAGGCGGTGCGCACGCGATTGAGCAGCGCCTGGTGGTTGCCGATCGACTGGCCGGCGAGGAGTTCGCGCGCATCCTCCAGTGTCTGGCGGATCGCTTCGCCGCCGGGCACCTCGCCTACGCCTGTATTGCCCGCGCTGTCTTTCAGGATGACGATATTGCGGGTGAAGAACGGACCGTGCGCCCCGGACAGGTTCATCAGCATGCTGTCGTGGCC
>NZ_JBXASU010000197.1:0-1112 GCF_058809705.1 Cupriavidus sp. MPR-AND1C
ATGCTGCGCGAAACCGTGTGCAACTGGGCGCAGGCCGAACTGGCGCCGCGCGCGGCCGAGATCGACCGCACCGACCAGTTCCCGATGGACGCCTGGAAGAAGATGGGCGACCTCGGCGTGCTCGGCATCACGGTGGCGGAGGAATACGGCGGCGCCAATATGGGCTACCTGGCCCACATGATCGCCATGGAAGAAATCAGCCGCGCCTCGGCATCGGTCGGCTTGTCGTACGGCGCGCACTCCAACCTGTGCGTCAACCAGATCCACCGCAACGGCACCGCCGCGCAAAAGGCCAGGTACCTGCCCAAGCTGGTCAGCGGCGACTGGATCGGCGCGCTGGCCATGAGCGAGCCCAACGCCGGCTCCGACGTGGTGAGCATGAAGCTGCGCGCGGACTTCAAGGGCGACCACTACGTGCTCAACGGCACCAAGATGTGGATCACCAACGGCCCGGATTGCGATGTGCTGGTAGTCTACGCCAAGACCGAGCCGGACCTTGGCGCGCGCGGCATGACCGCCTTTATCGTCGAGAAGGGCATGAAGGGTTTCTCGGTGGCGCAGAAGCTGGACAAGCTCGGCATGCGCGGCTCGCACACGGGCGAACTGGTGTTCCAGGACGTGGAAGTGCCGGTGGAAAACATCCTCGGCGGCGAGAACCTGGGCGCCAAGGTGTTGATGAGCGGCCTGGACTACGAGCGCGCCGTGCTCTCCGGCGGCCCGGTGGGCATCATGCAAGCGTGCATGGATGTCATCACGCCCTATATCCACGACCGCAAGCAGTTCGGCCAGAGCATCGGCGAGTTCCAGCTGATCCAGGGCAAGGTGGCCGACATGTACACCACCTTGCAGGCAGCGCGCAGCTACCTGTACACGGTGGGCAAGAACCTGGATTCCCTGGGCAAGGACCACGTGCGCCAGGTGCGCAAGGACTGCGCCGCGGTGATTCTCTATACCGCCGAGAAGGCCACCTGGATGGCCGGCGAATCCGTGCAGATCCTGGGCGGCAACGGCTATATCAACGAGTACCCGGTGGGCCGCCTGTGGCGCGACGCCAAGCTCTACGAGATCGGCGCCGGCACCTCGGAAATCCGCCGCATGCTGATCGGGCGCGA
>NZ_JBXASU010000198.1:0-1112 GCF_058809705.1 Cupriavidus sp. MPR-AND1C
GGGTGGTGGCTTCGGGGGGCGGGGCGCTGGCGGCAGAGGTGGCGCTACGCCCGGGAGGCCGTTGCTGCAAGTCGCTGGCCGGTGGCATGAAGGCGGCCAGCGCGGCAGGCAATGACATGGGCCGTGGCAGGGATTGCGACTCGGCGGTGCGGCTGCGCAGCAGTTGCGCGGCCTTGGCCAGATGTCCGCGGGCAGAACGAAGAGCTTGAACCATGGCGGCCTCGGTAGCGACGATGGCTGCATTGGGCCAGCGGCGCGTGACGAAGCTGTTAAGGAAACATGAACGTCATATGACTGTTGTGTGGAAGCGGCTATGGGGTGGCTGGCTGGGGCTTCCGGCTGTTGGCGCCGTCGTCTCATCAGGCCGCTGGCGCCACCGCCGACAACTGCGCCAGCGCTAGCAACACGGCCTGCGTGGCCACCGGATGCCGCAGCAAGCTGACATGCCCGATGCCGCCAAGCGCCACATGATGCGCGCCCTCGATCCAGGAGGTTCCCACCGGCCCGGCAATCGAATCATGCCAACTGAAAATCGACACCAGGGCAGCGCGCTGGCGTGATGTTTCGCGCGCCGCCAGCGCGCGCAGCCAGGCGCTGGCGCAGCGCATCTGGCGAGAATTGAAGCCTCTGCCGTAGCGGGCCAGCACGCAGCCGTGATGCGGTGTGCCCAGCGTGACGATGCCGCGGCAGGGCGGGGGTTTGCCGCGTCCCGCCAGCGCGGCGCGCGCGGCCAGGCCGCCCATGCTGTGGCAGAGCAGCAGCGGCGGCTGGCCGGTGGTGGCGGCGATGCGCGCGATGGCGGCACGGACTTCGAGGGCGTATTGGTCGATGTCGCCAAACACCGGGTCCAGGTCGATCGCCTCGCAGTGGTAGCCGGCCGCCGCCAGGGCGGGCTGCATGTCGAGCCAGACGGCGTGGTTGCAGCCATAGCCGTGCACCAGCAGCAGCGGCGGGCGCGAGCCCGGGGCTTTGGCCGGGCGCAAGCGGCGGTGCGAGCAAAAGGGCTGCAGCCAGTTGAACATCCGGAACACGGCGGCGTATTCACGCAGGTAACAGGCCAGCGCCTGCCATGGCGTCAAACGGGCCGGCCGCATGGCTTGCAGGGCGGGAGG
>NZ_JBXASU010000199.1:0-997 GCF_058809705.1 Cupriavidus sp. MPR-AND1C
AACGGCGGCAATTTCCACGTTTCCAGCTTCTTCACCCAGGCCAATGTGAATGGCCAGCGCAACCGTACCTATTCCGCCGGCGGCAACTATGTGTGGGGCATCGTGCGCGCCAGCGCCGGTTATTTCCACTACACCGCCGAACAGGGCGCGCTGGGCCAGCGCAAGGACGACGCCTACACGGTGTCGCTCAAGGTCGATCCCGCCGGTCCCTTCGACTACGAGATTGGCTACCAGATGATGAAGGCCGGCCATGCCGCCCTGAATGCCAACGGCTTCACCATCAACGCCTACGGCAACACCGCCGCCTCGACCGCGACCGACAGCGGCCGCAAGAACACGGTGTACGGCTCGATCTTCTACCACTTCTCGAAGCGCACCGAGGTCTACCTGGCGGCCGACTACATGTTCCTGCAGCACGGCTATCACGCCGCGCAATCGAACGGCTTCGCCCACCAGAGCGAATTCGCGGTGGGCATGCGCACACGCTTCTGATCCAACTGCATCGGCGCGTGCCTAGCGGCGCGGGCCTGGCTCCGAACTTTCCTTGTCCCGGCCACAAGCCGGGTTTTTTTCGCCTTGCGGCTTCGCTCCGCGCTTCAGGCTTGTGCGCCTTTCCTACCTGGAGGACAGCAGGCGGACGCTCGCGGCAAGCCCGGCGAACCAAGTAAAAAAGCCCACCCCGACGGGGAGTCGGCGTGGGCAACGGAGATGGCGTCCCGGCGCGCGCGCAGCGCTATTGCGCCGTGCCGCCGCGACGCGGCAGTCAGGCAAGGTTGCCCGGCTTCCATTTAAGCAGGCGGTTTTCCAGCGTGGTCAGCAGGAAATCCGCGGCAAGCGCCACCACCGCTAGCACGATCATGGCGGCGAACACGCCGCTGGCATTGAAGGCGCCCTGCGCCGTGGCGATCAGCAGGCCGATCCCCTGCTTGGAGCCCAGGAACTCGCCCACCACGGCGCCGACCAGCGCGAAGCCGAAGCTGACGTGCAGGCTGGCCAG
>NZ_JBXASU010000200.1:0-931 GCF_058809705.1 Cupriavidus sp. MPR-AND1C
CGCCCCACCCGCGCTTTGGCATAATGCCGCTTGCGCCGGCCTGGCCGCGCTCGCTTGCTGCCTCGCGGCCCGGCCTTCGCTGCCCGGCCTCGCCCTCCTCCGGCCTGACGGCCCCACCGCCCTATCGCCATACCCGCCATGCCTGCCGTGACCACGCCCAAACCCAACGCCAGGCCAGCCACATCGGCTGCGCCGGACAGTCCCGTGCGCCCGGCCGAGGCACCGACGATCCGCCGCCGCATCGCCTGCATGCTGTACGAAGGCGTATTGCTGTTCGGCGTGCTGAGCGCCTCGACGGGGGTCTACCTGCTGGCGCGCCCGGCGCTGCAGCAGCTTGGGCTGGACAGCCCGCTCGCGATGCAGTGCTGGAGCTTCCTGGTGCTGGGCTGCTACTTTGTCTGGTTCTGGCAGCGCAACGGGCAGACGCTCGCCATGCAGACGTGGCGCATGCGGGTCGAGACGGCTGCGGGCGCGCCCCCCCGCTGGCCGCAGGCCACGCTGCGTTACCTGCTGGCATGGCTGTGGCTGCCGCCTTCGGCGGCACTCGGGCACCTGCTCGGCCTGGTCAAGGGCCCGTTCGTCGGCGTGCTATGCGCCGGCCTGCTCGCCTGGGTCCTGCTGGCCCTGCTCGATCCCAAGCGGCAGTTCCTGCATGACCGCCTCGCCCGTACCCGCCTGACCGATCTGCGCCCGCCCAAGCCATGAGCCTGTCGGCCGCCGCCTTGCGCCGCATCGCGGTGGCATTGCAGGCCGCCGTGGCGCTAGGCTGCGCCGCTGAACTGCACGCCCTGCATGGGTGGTCCCTCGCCGCCGGCCTGCTGGCCGGCATTGGCGCGGTGCTGGCGATACTGGGGCTGTCCGTTGCCTGCGCCTTTGCCTTTACCCTGCCCGGCCTGGGCGAGCCCGAGGCGACGCGCCCCCCGATCCCTCC
>NZ_JBXASU010000201.1:0-917 GCF_058809705.1 Cupriavidus sp. MPR-AND1C
CTCTCCCTTGAAACCCCCCAGTACGAAAGTACTGGGGGGTTTTGCTTTTGTGGCTGCGAAAAGTGCGATCGAAAGTGCAGCCAGGTTCTGGCAGCCGCCAGGCTCGTCAGCGCCGGCCGGGCCAGCGTCCGACGCCAAAGCGATGCCCGAGAGGCCGCCAGAAGCCGTTCTAGAGCCTCCGGCGAGCCCCTATAGGGTGAAGGTGTTCTTTATTGAATGCCGACGATGATGGTGCGATCGGGCAGCCTAGCTGGTGCCAGGTCAACGATCCAAGGCCTGTCCTTCCCTGCTTTGCATAGTACGGAAAGTGCTTGACAGCCAAGGAAAGTTACACCATAATCAGAAGTTCACTGCGGAGAGGTGCCCGAGTGGCTAAAGGGGGCAGACTGTAAATCTGTTGGCTTACGCCTACGTTGGTTCGAATCCAACCCTCTCCACCAAGAATTGCAAAGCAGTAGTGAGTGCCCGGTAGGTGTGGGTGAAGCAGAAAGCGTGGTAACCCGGCGGGTGTAGCTCAATGGTAGAGCAGAAGCCTTCCAAGCTTACGACGAGGGTTCGATTCCCTTCACCCGCTCCAAATTGCCCGGGTTCTTGCAGTTCTAAAAAAGCAGCATTCAAGTTTCGCCCATGTGGCTCAGTGGTAGAGCACTCCCTTGGTAAGGGAGAGGTCGGCAGTTCGATCCTGCCCATGGGCACCAAATACCGCACTAGCAATATCGCTACCGACACAGGAGTCGCGAAATGGCAAAGGAAAAGTTCTCGCGGACTAAACCGCACGTGAACGTTGGTACGATCGGTCACGTTGACCATGGTAAGACCACCCTGACGGCAGCAATTGCTACGGTGCTGGCAGCCAAGTTTGGCGGTTCGGCCAAGAAGTACGACGAAATCGACGCAGCGCCGGAAGAAAAGGCACG
>NZ_JBXASU010000202.1:0-834 GCF_058809705.1 Cupriavidus sp. MPR-AND1C
GGGAAAGCTGGATGAAGGCTTGCCATGCCTACGATGCAAGGGCTGCTCTCATGGCCGGGACACGCGTCCCGCCCGCGAGCAGCCCGAATCATCGACAAGACTAGCAAGCCCCGAGGAGATCAGCTTGAAAACCAAAACCACAGCCATCGCGCTGGCAATCGGCGCGGCCTTTGCCGGCCACGCCAACGCGCAATCGAACGTGACGCTCTACGGCCTCATCGATACCACCATCAGCACCATCAGCAACGCCGATGCAAGTGGCCATCGCCTGACCGGCTACCACCAGCCGGCATGGTTCAGCGGCAACCGCTGGGGCCTGACCGGCGCGGAAGACATCGGCTTCGGCACCAAGGTGATCTTCAAGCTGGAGAGCGAATTCCAGAGCTACGACGGCGCGATGGACACCCCCGGCGTGCTGTTCAACCGCGACGCCTGGGTCGGCATCAACAGCGATGTCTTCGGCAAGCTGACCTTCGGCCGCCAGAACGCGCTCGGGCGTGACCCGATGGCTTCGGGCCTCTACGGAGACCCCTACGGCCCGGCCGCGATCACGACGGAGGAAGGCGGCTACACCAACAACAACAACTTCAAGCAACTGGTGTTCTACGCGGGCAGCGCCACCGGCACGCGCATGGACAACGGCGTGGTGTGGAAGAAGCTGTTCGACAACGGCCTGACCGCCGGCGCGGGTTACCAGTTCGGCGAAGTGCCGGGCGCGCCGTCGCGCAACACCACGGAGACCGCCACCCTCGGCTACAACGGCGGCAATTTCCACGTTTCCAGCTTCTTCACCCAGGCCAATGTGAATGGCCAGCGCAACCGTACCTATTCCGC
>NZ_JBXASU010000203.1:0-809 GCF_058809705.1 Cupriavidus sp. MPR-AND1C
CCGGATCTGGACCAGATCGATGCGGTGCACAGCGTGTCGGAGCAGATGGTGGGGCCAGCCGGCGCGGCCAGCTTCGCCGTCAACGCGGCGTTTGCGGCGGCCTACGCCAACCAGAACGGCAAGAGCGCGGTGGTGACGAGTCTCGCCAACCCGGACGATGCGTGGGCGGTGCTGATTGCGCCGCCGCCGGGCTGGCAGCCGCAGCCGCCGGTGACGACATGGGACCGCGCGCGTGGCGAGGGCAGCGCGTACTGGCCGTGGTTCGGCAAACGAGCAGGGCAACCATGAGGCAAAGGGATATCCGCACCCTTGTGCATCGGGGCAGGCAGGCATCACGCAAGAGCCATCTTGCCGCGCGCGTGTGCATTGCGACAAGTGTCTGTTTCTTGGTGGCCGCTTGCCAGTCGTCCGGCGTCAGCTACTCCCGCAAGCCCGTGGCATGGCCGCGCCCGTCAGCGGCTGCCGCCAATACCGATCCCTCCTCCGCGCCGGCCGCGCTGGTGCTGGGGGTGCAATGGCTGAACCCGCTGATGTGGCGGGACTACCCAACTCAATGGAACCTGCTATGGGCGCAGGGGCTGGCCCAGCCCAATGCGAACGACACGGAGGCCGGGCGCTTCAAGCTTGGGGACGCCGTGGGCCGGCTGGTCACCGGGATCAGCCCGGGCAGGCGCGTCGAGGACATCCCGAATCTTCAGATTCGCTATAGGAATGGCTTGGGTGATCTGCTCAATAACCCACTTCGCACGCTCGATACCTACGCGAGCGATCCAAACTATTTTTATTCGGTGCGCCAGGGCACTGACCGG
>NZ_JBXASU010000204.1:0-804 GCF_058809705.1 Cupriavidus sp. MPR-AND1C
GGCACCGTGCTGCCGGAAAAGGACGACCACAACACCCCAGGTGCGCGCGACATCGCCGACCGCCTGATGGCCAGCCTGGGCTCCATGCTGCTGTACTGGTACCACTACAGCCATAATGGCCGGCGCATCGAAGTCGAGACCGACGACGACACCATCGGCGCGCACTTCCTGCACCTGCTGCACGGCCAGAAGCCGTCCGCGCTGTGGGAGCGCGCCATGCAGACCTCGCTCAACCTGTACGCCGAGCACGAGTTCAACGCCTCCACCTTCGCCGGCCGCGTGATCGCCGGCACGGGCTCGGACATGTACTCGTCGATCTGCGGCGCCATCGGCGCGCTGCGCGGCCCCAAGCACGGCGGCGCCAACGAAGTGGCGTTCGAGATCCAGAAGCGCTACGACAGCCCGGACGAGGCGCATATCGACATCTCGCGCCGCGTGGAGAACAAGGAAGTGGTGATCGGTTTCGGCCACCCGGTGTACACCACCGGCGACCCGCGCAACCAGGTGATCAAGGAAGTGGCGCGGCGCCTGTCCAAGGATGCCGGCTCGATGAAGATGTTCGACATCGCCGAGCGCCTGGAAACCACCATGTGGGACGCCAAGAAGATGTTCCCCAACCTGGACTGGTTCAGCGCGGTGAGCTATCACATGATGGGCGTGCCCACCGCCATGTTCACCCCGCTGTTCGTGATCGCGCGCACCTCGGGCTGGGCTGCGCATATCATCGAGCAACGCATCGACAACAAGATCATCCGCCCCAGCGCCAACTACACGGGCCCGGAAAACCTGAAGTTCGTGCCGATC
>NZ_JBXASU010000205.1:0-744 GCF_058809705.1 Cupriavidus sp. MPR-AND1C
CGAGTTCAGGCAGGGGGATTTCGTGGGCGACGTAGTCGTGATAGAGGGCGGTGGTGTAGAGCAGGCGCATCTGGGCGCCGATCTCGCAGATCTTGAGGCAGCGCTGCTGCAGCTCCGGTGTGTCGGCGTGTTCCAGGACGATCTGGTAGCCGCGTTCGCCGTGGATTTCATCGGAGACGATGTGCAGGTCGAAGAACTCGACTTCTTCGTCGGTGAAGTTGTACTTGTCGCGCAGGGTGGGGGTCTGCTTGCGGTAGATCGACGGCACCTGGGATTCCAGGCCAACGACGAGGCCGGCGACAGCCACGATGGGGTCTTCGCGCATGGCGACCGCGTAGCACCAGCTTTGCAGGCCGCGGGTGGTGGGCGACATGTTGTCGGGGTCGAGCACGCGCTCGCGGGTGGTGCCGCAGGCCTGGGCAAAGCGGATGAGCAGGTCGGTGTGGCGGTCGCCGCCGATTTCTTCCTCATACATATTGGCCAGCAGGAAGTCCTTGGCTTCGGTGAAGCGGTCGGGGGTGCGGGCGTAGATGTAGGCGAGGTAGTCGGCGAAGGGGCCGACGTAGTGATAGTGGTTCTCGGCCCAGCGGGCGAGGTGGTCGCGGGAGAGTTTGCCGCTGGCCCAGGCTACGCTGAAGGGGGCTTTGTTGGCGCTCTTGCCCTTGATGGCGTTTTCAAGGGCGGCACGGAAATCATCGCGGTTCATCAGTTCGGCCATCGGGGGCTCCTGGGGGAACGAGTTCA
>NZ_JBXASU010000206.1:0-721 GCF_058809705.1 Cupriavidus sp. MPR-AND1C
AATGAGGACTCGCGCGGGCGCTGGTACGTCAACATCGCGGTCAAGGTTGAGGTCGAAGAAAAGCGCGTGCCGGATGGCACAACCACGCTCGGGATCGACCTTGGCCTGAAGACGGCGGCGACGTACAGCGACGGCTCCGAGTTCGCCATGCCGAAGTGGTATCGGCTGTCTGAGGCGGATCTAGGAATCGCCCAGCGGGCGAACAAGAAGCGGCGCGTGAAGGCTATCCACGCGCGCATCGCAAATCAGCGCAAGGACGCCATCCACAAGGAGACGACGGCGCTGGTCAAGAAACATGCAGCAATCTTCGTAGGCAACGTGAACGCGAAAGCGATGGCAAAGACGAGCATGGCTAAGTCCGTGCACGATGCCGCGTGGACGACGTTCAGGACACAACTCAAGTACAAGGCCATCAGGCAGTGTGTGGTGTTCGAAGAGGTCAACGAGGCGTTCTCAACCCAGACTTGCTCGTGCTGTGGCGTTATCCCGCCCAGCAGTCCGAAAGGTAGGGCTGGTCTTGGAATAAGGCAGTGGACTTGCTGTGCGTGTGGCGCGGAACACAACCGCGATACGAACGCCGCAAGGAACATCGCCCGCTTGGGACTTCAAGCGCTGGAAGCAGGAATCTCCGGGGTTTAGCCCGGAGAGGAAGTGTGCGCCCAGCATGGGCGCGATCTCGGAGGTGAAAGTCCTCCCGTGAGCTGACCACAGCGAGCGAAAG
>NZ_JBXASU010000207.1:0-660 GCF_058809705.1 Cupriavidus sp. MPR-AND1C
TGGCACTGGAAGGCGACAAGGGCGAACTGGGCGAGCAAGCCATTCTGGCCCTGGCCGAGCAGCTGGACAGCTACATCCCGACGCCGGAACGTGCCATCGACGGTACCTTCCTGATGCCGGTGGAAGACGTGTTCTCGATCTCGGGCCGTGGCACGGTTGTGACCGGTCGTATCGAGCGCGGCATCATCAAGGTTGGTGAAGAAATCGAAATCGTTGGTATCAAGCCGACGGTCAAGACCATCTGCACCGGCGTGGAAATGTTCCGCAAGCTGCTGGACCAAGGTCAAGCAGGCGACAACGTGGGTCTGCTGCTGCGCGGCACGAAGCGCGAAGACGTCGAGCGCGGCCAAGTGCTGTGCAAGCCGGGTTCGATCAAGCCGCACACGCATTTCACCGGCGAGGTCTACATCTTGTCGAAGGATGAAGGCGGCCGCCACACCCCGTTCTTCAACAACTACCGCCCGCAGTTCTACTTCCGTACGACCGACGTGACTGGCTCGATCGAGCTGCCGAAGGACAAGGAAATGGTTATGCCGGGTGACAACGTGTCGATCACGGTCAAGCTGATTGCCCCGATCGCCATGGAAGAAGGCCTGCGTTTCGCTATCCGTGAAGGCGGTCGTACCGTCGGCGCCGGCGTCGTGGCAAAGATCCTCGACT
>NZ_JBXASU010000208.1:0-648 GCF_058809705.1 Cupriavidus sp. MPR-AND1C
GCCTACTTTCTTGGCAAGACAAGAAAGTAGGTCGCCGCCCCGCAGGGGTGGTGAAACTGCCTTTGACTTTGCAGTTAAGCAGTTGCAGTTGCAGTTGCAGTTGCCCTTGGCCATGACGTTAATCAGTTGCAACAACCTAACTCACCTCAATCACCCCGTTCATCGTCTCATGCCCAGACCCACAAAAAATATCACACAAAAACCCAAAACTGCCAGCCGCCTTGGGCAAGGCCGAAACCCGCACGACCTTGCCGGGCGGCAAATCCTCCCGAATGCCGAGATCCGGCACGCTGAACCCCATGATCACATCCTGCGCTGTCAGCTCGAACACCACCGGCTCCCCGACCCGCAGCGCAATCCGGTTCGGCGTAAAGACAAACTTGCGCGCATGCACCTTGATCACCCTTGGCGCGGCGGCTGCGCTGCGCAGCAGCGGCGTCCCGCCCGCCAGCGCCAGCAGGCAGCACAGCGCCCGCCTGCGGCTGATTCCTTCCCGTCCGATGACTGACATGACCAACTCCTGATAGCGAGTTCAAAGCAGCGCAAAGCCGTCCAAAGCCGTCCAAAGCGGCATGGCACGATCCGCTCAACCATTGACAGGCTTCTCCTCGATCCCGAAATCCCCCGACGCCCTGCCCGCCTCCACTT
>NZ_JBXASU010000209.1:0-613 GCF_058809705.1 Cupriavidus sp. MPR-AND1C
TGGGCACATCGGTGCGCCCGCGCGCGCCGCCGAAGGCCGATCCCTTCCATTCGCGCCCGGTCACCAGCTGGAACGGGCGGGTGGAGATTTCCGCGCCGGCCTCGGCCACGCCGATGATGATGGACTTGCCCCAGCCCTTGTGACAGCACTCCAGCGCCTGGCGCATGACCTTGGTGTTGCCGATGCACTCGAAGGAGTAGTCGGCGCCGCCATCGGTCAGTTGCACGATATGGTCCACCACGTTCTCGACTTGGTTCGGGTTGATGAAATGCGTCATGCCGAACTTGCGCGCCATGGCTTCGCGGCCCGGGTTCAGGTCCACGCCGATGATCTTGTCCGCGCCCACCATCCTGGCCGCCTGGATCACGTTCAGGCCGATGCCGCCGAGGCCGAACACCACCACGTTGGCACCGGCCTCCACCTTGGCGGTAAACAGCACCGCGCCCACGCCGGTGGTCACGCCGCAGCCGATGTAGCAAACCTTGTCGAATGGCGCGTCCGGGCGGATCTTGGCCAGCGCGATCTCCGGCACCACGATGTGGTTGGCAAAGGTGGAGGTGCCCATGTAATGGAAGATCGGCTTGCCATCGATGGAAAAGCGCGAGGTACCGTC
>NZ_JBXASU010000210.1:0-599 GCF_058809705.1 Cupriavidus sp. MPR-AND1C
CCCCCCGCGCCGGCCAGCGCATACCCCAGCTTGCGGCTGCGCTCCACACCGCGCTGCAGCTTGAGCAGGCTAAGCCCGCTCCCCTCGTACTCAGCCCGATGCCGCGCATAGTGCGCGACGATTTCCTCATCTTCGAGCTTGGCCAGCAGCGCCATGCTGGCGGTCCCCTGGCCCAGCAGCCGGGTGCTCCCGTTGAGCAGGTGGAAATGCTGCACGCGGTGGCTGCCTTCCTCGGCATGCATGCAGTAACCATGGTCGCCGATGCGCACGATCAGGAACACCGTATCGCCGGTCTTGCGCGCCAGCGCCTTCATGCGCGTGGCGCAGGCGCTGGCCAGCGGCGAGCGGTTCATGGTGCGCAGGCCCAGCGCCATGGCTGCCATGCCCAGCCGGAAGCGCTTGCCTGGCTCGTCCTGCACGGCGAATCCCGCGTGGGTGAGGTAGCGCAGCATGCGGTGGGCCGTGGTGCGGTCGATGCCGGTCTGTGCCACCAGTTGCGGCAGGGTCAGGCCTGACTCGTGGTGTTCGGCCAGCAGGCAGAGCAGGGTAAACGCGCGCTCCAGGCTCTGCACGCCGGGGATGGCTGGAGACGGCGGGGG
>NZ_JBXASU010000211.1:0-577 GCF_058809705.1 Cupriavidus sp. MPR-AND1C
ACGGCAGGGTTCATGACTGGGGTGAAGTCGTAACAAGGTAGCCGTATCGGAAGGTGCGGCTGGATCACCTCCTTTCAAGAGCGTGCATCTTAAGTCGAGCGTTCACACTTATCGGTTTGTTTGCTGTTACAGCCAAGGGTCTGTAGCTCAGGTGGTTAGAGCACCGTCTTGATAAGGCGGGGGTCGTAGGTTCAAGTCCTACCAGACCCACCAAGTTATAGACGGTGGTTCGATGTTGAGCTTCCGGCGTCAGTAGTATTTGGGGGATTAGCTCAGCTGGGAGAGCACCTGCTTTGCAAGCAGGGGGTCGTCGGTTCGATCCCGTCATCCTCCACCAATTACCTGGTACCTTGGATTGGTCGTCAAAGGCAAGCGCTTAGGATTGAGCGTTTGCCTTTGGCCTTGGCCAAGACGTTGCGAGACGAAGTTTCGCACGGCTGTTCTTTAACAATATGGGATGTAGTAAAGGTGTCGTGAGCGTTGATGAGACGCTGCAGTAAAAAACACGATACCGGGTTGTGATTGTATCAACCGAAATGTATTTAAGTGATCGAAAGATGACTTGGAATACGGCACA
>NZ_JBXASU010000212.1:0-569 GCF_058809705.1 Cupriavidus sp. MPR-AND1C
GCGGCCGGCAGGGTCGGCGCGGCCTCCCATTGCAGGCTGTTCATGAAGTCCTGCCAGCGCTCGGCGTAATCGGCGAAGTATTGCTCGGTCAGCGCCGCCTGCAGCGCCTCGGCCGAACGGCTCGCGGATGGCTGTTGCAATGGCTTGCCGTCGGTCAGCACCCAGTCATTGGCGATCTCCGTGCGCCTGGCGGCCAGTTCGATCGCGGGCGCCACATAGCCCTCATAGGCCTGGCGGGTGAAGACCCCGGGCACGATCGCCGCGGCTCGCACCAGCCCCCGGGGATCTGTGCCGGCGGTCAGCGCCGCCAGGGTCTGGTCCGGGTACTTGCTGCCAGCGCTCTCGCCAAAGGCCTGGATCACGCCCCGGTAGATGGTGTCCTCGGCATTGCGCTCGCCGATCACGGCCAGCAGCGTCTGGCGCGCGCCGGCGACCAGTTCAGGGCGCGGCTCGATGCGTCCGGCCGGGTTGGACTTCAGGTGCGCCGCATAGAAGGTGAGCAAGCGCTCGGCAAGGTCCTGCCGCTCGCCCGGGGTGATCCGGGCATCGGTGGACCAGTGCCGCACCAG
>NZ_JBXASU010000213.1:0-513 GCF_058809705.1 Cupriavidus sp. MPR-AND1C
CCCTTGACTATCTATCTACCAGTAGATAATATTCAGCACATGGAAGCCGCTGCTCCGCCCCAGCAAGAAAGCTGAAGCAGGAAAGAGGATCCAGCGCAGCACCCGGGGACTCCCCGTTTTTTTTGGCTAGCTTATCTATCTACTGGTAGATAACGACGAGAAAAGCAAAGGGTTCCAAAGCGTACCGATTCGATTCCGCCCAAGCGCGGATCCTCAAATGCAAATGGAGAACATCATGACCTCGAACCTCTTCGCCAAGACCCTGATCACCGCCGCCGCCCTTGCCGCCGCGTTCGTTGCCGGTACCGCCCAGGCTTCGGGCCCGAAGGACAGCACGTTCTCGGGTGACAAGTACGGCTACGTGTTCCGCACCACCACGCCCGACGCCTTTACCGACGGCGCGCGCAGCGGCAAGTTCGACCCGTTCACCGAAGGGGCTCGCGTTGGCAAGGCCGACCCGTACACGGACGGTGCCCGCATCGTAGCCGGCCTGGACCGCACTGGTGTGTCGGC